>JAYTIP010000245.1:0-12197 GCA_043731745.1 Elusimicrobiota bacterium
GGGCCGGCCCGTGCTCGACTTCAACAGCGGCACTTACTCGCGCGTGGGCCTCGATCCGCGTTGGGCGCCCACGGCTGAGAACGCGCGCGCGCTCGCGGCCTACGGAGAGGCCATCTTCGGACGGCCCGTCGAGGTCGTCGATCATTTCCAGAAGGTCCGAATCGACCCGGCCGCCCGCGGCACGGCGGACATCGCCGGTTCGCCGCGACCGACGGAGGGCATCGGCGCCGCCGTCAAACCGCCCGAGGGCTTCTCCGCGCGCCGAGGCGAGGTCGTCGACCTCGCTAACCTCAACGCGCGCTTCCGCGATCCCGCGCAGATGGAGAACCGCCGCCGGGACGGACAGCTCTTCGAGATGGCGCCCGACAAGCTCGCCAAGATCACGGCCGGTGCGGAGGACGTGCACAACTACGTGATCACGCGCACCCCCGAAGGCCTCATCGAGATGATCGTCGGGCGCTACAAGAAAGGCGACGGCGAGTACGGCGTCAAGCACGCCCAGCTCGCGAGCGGCCGCGAAGTCCTTTTCTCGGGCGAGATCGCGCGCGATCCGAGGACCGGCGAGATCCGCCTCGACTTCAACAGCGGCACCTACTCCCAGTACGGCAAGAACCACGCCTGGGATCCGACGCCCGAGAACGCGCGCGCCCTCGCCGCGCACGCGAAGGTCATCCTCGGGCGCGAGGTGACGGTGTGGGACCACTTCGCCAAGCGCGAGGTCCCGCTCGACGGCACGGTCGCTCGAGCCCAGTCCCCCGATGTTCGCGGCCGCCCGGTCGGAGTGCTCTCGCCCGAGACCTTCCGCTACGACTCTCCGATCCGCATACAGGCCGGGGCGAAGACCTTCGAGATCATCTCTTACGCGGATCTGGCGCGCCGCGCTCCCGAGTACGCCAAGGGCATCAACTCAAGTGTGGAGTATTACCTGCTCGACGCCCAGCACCCGACCGACATCAAGGGCCTGCGCGAGGGCGAGGTCGTGAGCGTCGGCCGCGACACGCCTCAGCGCTTTAAGCTCCCGGAGAACTTCGCCAAAAAGCACTTCCAGGTCGAGCGCCGCGGCGGCGAAGTCCTGATCTCCGACCTTGGTTCCTTTAAAGGCACCGAGGTCGCCGCGCGTCCGGAGCCGGCCGTCGGCCGCGAGCTCGAGCCGGGCGTCGCCCTCAAGCTCGCCGGGGAGCCCGTCGTGCGCCTCGAGCTCGGCGGCAAGGGCCGCGACGGCGGTCGCCGCATCGAGATCCTCTCCCGCGAGGAGATGATCAAGCGGTGGCCCATTCTCGACGCTCAGCTCAACGCCAAGATCGACCGCTACATCATCGACCCGACCAAGCCCGAGCAGTTCAAAGGCCTGCGGGTCGGAGAAGAAGTCAACCTCGGCCGCGGCGAGAAGGGGCGCTTCGAGTTCGGCACCGACGTGTCGCGCCAGCATCTGACGATCAAGCGCACCGCCGAGGGCTACGAGCTGACCGATCGCAACTCGACCAACGGCACGCGCGTACTCGACCTCGAGCCCGCTAAGGCCGCGGCTCCGGCGAAGGCCGCGCCTCCGGTCGAGGCGCCGCCTCCGGCTCCGCCGCTGCGCGTCGACGGTCCCTCTCCGAAGCCCGCCCCCGGCGAGCGAGCGGCAGACTTCGCCGCCAACGACCCGCGTTTCTACGCGCAGATTTTCGAAGCCGCCGACTTGCAGCGCATGGGCGCTCGCGATCTGACTCCCAATAAGCCGCTGCTGGTTCCTGACGCCGGGCGCGTGAGCGTCGAGCTCGGCGGCAAGGGCGCGTCCGGCGGCGCCAAGCTCGAAATCGTGTCGCGCCAGGAACTCGTGCGCCGCTGGCCCGAGCTCGACGCGAACCTCAACCGCTCCATCGACCGCTTTCTCGTCGATCCGGCGGATCCCTCGCGCCTGAAGGGTCTGCGATTAGGTGAGGAGGTGGCACTCGGCCGCTCCGATCTGGGCCGCTTCAAGTTCAACGCCGATGTCTCGCGTAATCACGCGACGATCAAGCGCGTCGAGAACGGGTACGAAATCGTCGATCACGGCTCGACCAACGGCACGCGCGTGCGTTCCGAGGCGCCGGCCGCCCTCGCCGAGAAGCCCCGCGCGGCGGCGTCCAAGCCCGAGGGCATCGGCGCGGCCGCGGCGCCCGAGTCGCCCCGCTCCGTCCGCCGCCTCGGCTCCACGCGCGGAGAAGGCTGGAGCGTCGACGGCCGGCCCGCCGTGCGCCTCTCAGGCGGAGCCTTCAAGGAAGTCCTCGTGCATCCTTCGGATGCCAACCTCGTCCTCAAGCTCTTCTCCGAGATCGGCGCCAAGGACACGGCGGGAAGCCTGTCGGAGAAGCGTCGCGAGATGCGTAATTTGGAGCCCCTGCTCGCGATCGGCCGCGCGCCGCGCATCGTCGATTCCGGTGCGCTCCTGATGGAGACGCCCTCGGGTAAGAAGACCACCGGCTTCGTCGTGCAAGAACGCGTCAATGGCCGCGAGGTCGGCGAACTCCTGCGCGACCCGGCGACCGCCGACCGGACCATGAAGGAGCTCTCGGCGCTCTGCGACGATCTCGTCGCCGCGCGCGTCAAGCTCGAGGACCGCGTGAAGATGCACGAGAACATCTCCGTCGGCCGCGCCGGCAAAGGCGGCCCCGAGAAGGCCTGGGTGCTTGACGCCGGCGAGGCGACGATCGTCGAAAAGCCCGGCATGATGGACGCGCTCCTCGGCCGGCCCGACCCCCTGCGCGTCTATTACGACTCCGTCCTCAAGGACTTCGCCGCCATCAAGCGCAGCGCCGAGCCGGTGCTCGCCAAGGGGCGCGCTCGCGAGGGCATCGGCGCCGCGCCCGACGCCGCGCGCTATGAGCGCTACTTCTCCAAGGCCGAGATCCGCGCCGCCCATCCCGAGCCCGCCAGCGGCAACGTCTACCACGACTGGCAGCACACGGTGAAGGTCGCCGACATGGCGGGGGAATTCGCCAAGGCCCGTGGCCTGCCGGCGCCCCAGGCCAAGTTCGTCTCCGAGGTGGCCTTGCTCCACGACTTCGACCCGTCGCGCTCGCCCGGCATGCCCGCGCGCGTGCCGGCGACGATCGAGGCCCTGCGCGCCGACTTCGCCGGAACCAAATCGCTCACCGGCGAGCCCGGACGCTCCGTCCTCAAGGAACGCTTCGGCTGGAACGAGGCCCAGCTCAAGATGGCCGAGGCCATCATCCAACGCACCGAGTTCCCGTTCGGCGACACCCACCCGAGCCCGGCCTATGCGAAGAAAAGCCCGCTCGCCCATTACCAGGAAATGCTGGCCGGCCTCTCGCCCGCCGACCGCGCCTTCGTCCTGCGCGAGGCGCCGTTGCTGTCCGAGTACGCCGACAAGTCGAGCTGGTACGCGACCGAGGACTTCGCCGGCGCCCATAAAGTCGTCGAAGGCCTCGCCAACGAGATCAACCGCGCCACGGGCAAGCAGGTCGTGTCCGTGAACACGCTCGGCACCAACGGCTTCCTTAAAGTGGTCGGCGAGCCCGCGAGCTTCACGCACGACATGGCGTTGGCCGAAAAGTACGGCGTCGAGCTGAAGCTCCCCAATCGCGCCGAGGCCTTCAAGATCCTCCCCGAAAAATACGGCCGCGTCTTCGAGGCGAACCTCAAGGGCTTCGCCGAGTTCGACGCCGCGTCGAAGGCGGGCGATCCCGCCGCCTTCGAGAAAGCCCGTGCGGTCGCGGACGCCGCCGTTCGCCCCGCATCCCGGTCCGAGGGCATCGGCTCGGGCTGGAACCCGTTCAGCAAGGCGGCGGCGTCGACGCCTGAGCGCGGACGCGCGGCGGTGGCCGTCGCCCAGATTCCCGTCGAGAGCGGCGGCCCCAAGCTCGAGCCTCTGCCGGAGAAGCTCAGCCTGACCGGGGGCCCCGCCCGCGCGGGCCAGTTCACGGCCGAGTCCGCGGGCCGGAAGATCGTCCTGAAAACGGACGCGTCGCCCAACGAAGGCGCCGCGCTCGCGCTGATGGCCCAGGTCAAGCTCCCCGCCAATGTGAAGGTCGCGAAGGTCGTCGGCGAGGGGCCCGTCGATCCCATCGCCATCGACAAGCTCGCGGGCCAGGGCCCGCGCGCGAACCTCGACTTCGCGGCGATCAAGCGCTCCGCCGCCGAGGGCCGCCGCACGCTCGCGATCGAGGCTCCCGCCGGCGACTTCGTGCCGCTCCTGGACGCCGCCTCAGGCAAGAGGCTCGGTTCGCCGATTTCCGCCGCCGACTGGCAGGGACTCAACACCGCGCTCGAAGCCTTGGGCCGCAAAGGCCTCGCCTTGGGCGACCTGTCGGGCGTGCGCGTCCGCCAAGTCCTCGAGGGCGGGGTCGTCCGCACGGAGTTCCTGATCGCCGAGGCGGGCAAGGCCACGCACAAGGGCAATATCGAAGTGCTCTCGGCCGACTATCGCGCGCTCAAGGGGACCGAACGCGCCTTGATCACCGCGAAGCTCTTGAGCGGCGAAGGCAAGCTTCATGATCCCGCTCCCGCAGCGATGGCCCGCAATCAAGTCGCGCCGACGCAGTCACTGGCTGAGCAACTCAACGCGAAGATGGCGGCGGCGGGCGAACTGCCCCCGCAAGGCCCCCGCGGCGAGAGCCGGCGCTTCACCGATCTCGACTCGGCCGCCGCGTACCTGCGCGCGCCCGAGGGCATGCACCTGCTCGCCAAGACCTCCGAGGGCCTCGCGGGCGACACCGTCAAGGTCGAGATCGCGGGCGAGGACTGGTACGCCAAGCGCGTCAGCAAGAAGCTCGGCGGCGCCATCGACGAGGGCCTGCGCGGTCTCTCCGGCGCGGACCGCATGGGCAACGAGCTCGCGATGCGCGAGGTCGTGCGCCGCTACTTCAGCGACACCTTCGGCGTGGCGCCCGAGGCGATCTCGATCGAGCACGGCGGCGAGATCTTCCTCCTGACGAAGGGCGCGGCCGCCGCGCCCGACCAGGCCCGCCTCAAGACGATGACCCCCGCCCAGCGCGCCGACTACGCGCTCCTGCGCCTCGTCTTCCGCGCCGAGGACCTTAACCGCGGCAACGTCCTGTTCGGCAAGGACGGCAAGCCGACCTTGATCGACTTCGAGAAGGTCATTGCCGAGCCGCTCGACCCCGCGCGCGTCGCGCGCGAGGCCGACAACGAGATTTTCGTGAAGGGCTTCCCGATCGTGAGCCTCGAGGGCAACGACATCGGCGTCTACCGCGCCCACGCCGACGCGTTGCGCGCGCGCTTCGCCGACCCCGCCTTCAAGGCCGAGCTTGCGGGCGTGCTTGATCGCGCCGGCTGGACGCCCGAGCGCGCCGCCAAGTACATGGAAGCGCTCGACACCAACCTCGCCAACTTCGAGAAGAACATCACGCCTTACATCGAGCTCACCGCCAAGGTGGCCGCCAAGCGCCGCGCGGAGGGCATCGGCTCGAGGCACGAGGAAGTCCCGAAGTTCATCAAGGACGCCGCGAAGACGCCGACGCCCGAGGACATCGAGCTCTCGAAAAAGCCCATTGAACCGACCTCGCCCCTGAGCCAGAAGCGTCTCGAAGAGCACGTCCTCGTATTCCAGCTGACTCCGTCGGAGAACACGCCGTACTTCCCGCAATTGCTCTCAGGCGGCGGGCACACTCAGAACTCAGTCGCGGATCTGCCGGGGCGAATCAACGCCGACCTCGCGCTCAAGCGGCGGGCTCGCGCCTCCGATCAGGCCGCTGTCGCCAAGCTGGACCCGAAGAACAATGTGCGGGAGATTCGAAAGCTGACCCGGAAGCTCGTCGAGTACAAGGTGGCCCCGGCGGAGGGTACATTCTGGTCCGAGCAACCCAATCCTATCAAGACGCTAAAGGACTTCGATAACGGAGTCAGGCAGGTGCTGATCCCTGAAGAAGCTTTCACCGAGCGGGCGAAGGACCAGATGCGGAGCATGGCGAAATGGCTTCCCGGCTACGTGGTCGGTGGAAAAACCTTATTCCCGGTAAAGTGGGACCCGGCGGACATTCGCGCGGCGACTGAAGCTGTTGCCGCGAACGGAACGGTCATTAAAGGTGACGAGTTCGGATCGATCAAGCGCATGGTCGTCGAGCGGCAAGGCTTGAAGGTCTCGCTCGACGTCGCACTTGACGCGTCGGGCGCCGTTTCCACATCATACCCCTCATGGAATCAGTGAAGCTCGCCAAGACGTTGCGGAGTCTCTCAGATCCGATCGATCCCTGCGAATACGAGGGCTGGGCGAAGATTCTTCAGCCTCTGCTCCCCTCGGAGCCGCTGTCGAATCAATTCCTCGACGAAGTGTTTGAAGGCGTCGATTCCTTCGGTCAAACGATCGTGCTCGATCACTTGCTTCGGCTCGGTCGGATCGAGGTCGCAGACCGGGCGGTTCCTTTGGCGAAGATGGGTCGGGCCGCGGGAGTTCTCCTGGCCGAGGCCTTGGTCATCGCCGGCGACGCGCGCGGCTACGACATTCTCGAACGCCTTTACATTTATTCGACGGAGCATCCCGAAGACAAATCCAAGTCATCCGGCCCATCAGGAATATTCGATATCCTGGTCGAACGCGGCGAAGCGGATCGACGCGCTCTGACCCTGCGCCGCCGCCTCGTCGCTTGGGATAAAAAGCGAAGCGGCTCCTGAGCCAGCGCGCGGATTTGATATTCTCGCCGGGATGCTGACCTGGCTTCTGGGCCGCCGCCTGCAGGGCAAGTTCACGATGCTTCCGAGCTTCGCGGCGGCGATGGCGTTCTACTTCCTCGTCTCGCTGGTGCCGTTTCTCATCGTCGTGTGCCGCGGCGTGGCGACCGTGTTTTCCGCCAACCTGGCTCCCGAGCTCATCGGCTTCCTGCGCGACATACTGCCGCCCGAGAGCAAGCTGCGCCCCGACGCGCTCGTGGCCTCCGTGCAGGTCGGCTCGCACGGCCTCGCGGCGGCGAGCACCTTGCTCGCGATCTGGACCGCATCGAGCGGCCTGAATGAAATGTCGCGCGCGGTGCACTTTCTATTCTCCGACCCCGAGCGCCCGCACCCCGGCGGCTGGCAGAGGCGAGGCAAGGCGTTCGGCGTGCTCGCGATTTGGGCGCTGGCGATCGGCGTCGGCGCGGTGGCCTTCGTGCTACTGCCGCTCGCACAGGGTCAGCTCACGCGCCTTGGCGCCGGCAAGGTCCTGCCCGCGGCCTTCGCCTCGGCCGTGCGCTACCCGGCGGCCTTTCTTATGTTGTTCTTCGCCTTCGCCTCGACCTACGTGTTCGTTCCGAAGAACAGCCCGTCGTGGGGCGCCGCGGCGCAGGGCGGGGCGGTCGCGGCGGTGTGCTGGTCGGGCGTGTCGCTGATCTTTTCCTACCTGCTGCCCAAGGTGTGGCACGTGAGCTTGTTCAACGGCGCGATGAGCTCGATCCTCGCGATTTTGTTCTGGGCTTACTGCGGGGCGTGGGGCGTCTTGATCGGCGCCATCTGGACCGTGCGCGTCGACGAAGCGTAGCCAGCCGCCCAGACCGCGAAGGACAGTAACAGCCCCGGATACATCGGCTCGAGACCGAGCGGCGGCTCGCCTTTGTAGCGCGCGATCGCGACCCAGGTCAAGGACAGGAGCCAGCCCGAGGCCGAAGAGGCCAACGCCCACGGACCCGGCACCCGGATCCTCGGCGCGTAGACGCCGAGCATCGGCAGAAGTAAGCCCGGGATGACCGCGCTGCCGACCGCGTACCAAAGGCCGACGACTGAGGGCACGAGGCGGGAGAGGATGAAGGACAGAATCATCGTCGCGACGAGCCCCAATCGAATGCGGCTCGTGCCCAGGCAGGCCGCGGCGAGGACCGCCGTACCCTGCAGGGCCGCGAACAGCGAGGCGGAGATGCCCGCGAAGAACAATCCGCGCGCGACCGGCGGGAGAACGGAGTCGGCGAGCAGCGGAAACGCCATCGTCGGATTGCCGAGCACGGGCAACGCCGCGCGCGCGTAAAGGCCGGCCGTCGTCGTCATCAGGTCGAACAGCGCCCAGAAACAAATCGAGATCAGGATTCCCTTGCGCGCGACGGCGGGGCTCGCGGCGGCGGAACAGCGCTGGTGGAAGGAGGGATCGACGATGGTCCACACCGCGATCAGCCACCAGCCGATAAGCTTCATGGGGCCCAGGCCGCCCGTCCAGCTCAAGTGCCCGGCGGGCAGCCGGCGAGCCATCGCGATGGGGCTGCCCACGAAGTGCCACGCGAAGGGGATGATCAGCGCGAAGCCAAGGAACATCACCACGAACTGAAGCCGGTTGGCGGCTGCGTCGGAGCGAAGTCCGCCGCGCCAAATCAGCGCGAGGGCGAAGGCTCCGGCGATCGCGGAGGCGACGGAAACGGAGAGGCCGGTGAGATGGCCGAGCAAGGTCCCCGCCATGAGCAGTTCGTCGGCGGGGCTCGCGAGTATGAAGACGAGCAAGGCGCCTAGCAACGCCGTCGGGCGCCCGTAGACGGACTCGAGATGATCGGGGATCGTCAGGCCGGGCGTCACGCGCACGCGGCCGGCGAGGAACACGGCGTAAAGTCCGGCGAATACATAGTACGGCAGCGCCATCACCGTCCAGTTGGAGAGGCCCGCCGACCAGGTGAACTCGCCGATGCCGAGCACACCGCCGTAGAAGGTCGGCACGAGTGTCGCGACGAAGACCGGAAGCGTGAGCGTGCGCCCCGCGAGGATCCAGCCTTCGGGGTCTTCCTCGCGGCGCGCGCGGGCGCCGAGGGCGAGGCAGGCGGCGAGGAAGCCGGCGACGATGAGGGCGTCGATCACCCGGCTATTCTAAATGTTATTTGAGTTTCCGCCGTTAACTGTTTCCAGGAAACAGTGATTATCAGTAGTGGCTATAAAAGCGATGTTCGCAGAACTCTCCCCGGGGAGAGTTCGGTGACGGCGATGTTAATTACTTGAGAGCGCGAGCGACGTCGGCGAGCAGCTCGCGCGAGAGGTCGCCCATCAAGGTGTAGTGGCGGTCGCCGGCCTTGATATTGAGGACCTTGCCCGCGCGCGAGGCGCTGAGCGCTCCGGGAAAGCCCGCGCTCACGGCGATCCGCCCGGATTTCGGAAGCTTGACGGGGTGCTCGGTCTCGAAGACGGAGAGGACGGTGAGGCCGTCGGTGTAGCGCGCGTGCGCGGCGCGGCTCTTGCCGGCCTTGATCACATCCGCGCTTTCGAAAACGAAGCCCCCGGGCAGGGATTGCGGCAGGCGCGAGGCTCGGCCCATTTCCTTGGCGAGCTGCTCGAGCGTCATGAAGTCGGGGGTCAGCGCCGCGGCGGAGACGGCGGCGCCGGTGGTCGCGCCGAGGACGAAGAGCGAGTTGTCCTGCGGCTTGTTGGGCTCGAAGGAGGTGAAGGAGGCCTGGCTCGCGAAGGAGCGGCGCGGCAGGTAGCGCTTCACGCGCAGGACCACCTTGGTTTCCTGGTCGATGGCCATGGACTGCCAGGCCTTTCCCTCGAGCTTGGGCTTGAGGGTGAGCAGCCAGACGGGACGGCCGGCGACCTTGTCGGCGGTGTCGATGAGCAGTTCGTAGTTGGAAAGGAGGACTTCGCGCTCGCGCTCGGGCGGCATGACCTTCTCGTAGCTGCGCACGGCGTCGCCCACGACGCTCTTGCCGTCGCGCGAGACCTGCTCGAACTCGCCGTCGCTGACCGACACGCGCGTGACGCGGCCGTCCGGGGCGAGGAACTCGCGGCGAATCTTGGCCGGCGGCGCGAAGTGCACTCGCATCTCCTCGGCGCGGGTCTGCTTGCCGAACCATTGCGTGACCATCACCTTGCCTTGGTAGGAAATGGAAGGAGAGGACAGCGCGGACTCCAGAAGGTCCTCGGGCGCGGGCGCCGCGAGGGCCGGGACGCTCAGCAGGAGGGCGGAGAGGACCGCCGCGGCCTTACTGGAGGTCAGACTCGGGCGCATCGCCGAGGTCGCTCAACTGGTCGGAGTAGTTCGAGGCGACGAGGTTGTCCTCGGGGACGAGGGCTTCGGCGCTGTAGCGCGCGTGCGCCGCGAGCAGGGGCTCGAGAGGGACTTCCTCGAGCGTGGACGCGGAATGCAGCCAGAAACCGACCACGAGCGTGGCGAGCGCCAACGCGCCCGCCGGGGCCCAGACGACGGGGCGAAGGGCCGCGGCGTACCAGGGCTCGGCCGCGCCGGTCACGAAGCGGCGCTCGAGGGCGAGCTTGAGATCGGGCGGAAGATTGCGACGCGGAGCGGAGCTGAGAGCAAGCTTCATGTGGCGCAGGCTCGCGAGCTCCGCGCGGCAGTCGGCGCAGGAGGACATGTGGAACTCGACGCGCGCGCGCGGCTCGGGAGCCAGGGCGCCGTCCAGGTAGGCCGACAGTTCGGGGCCGTCCGCGTGTCCGTTCATTGTCTTCGTCCTCCGCTTCGTTCCAGCTCTTCGTACGCCTTGCGCGCCAGGAGCCGTCCCTGGTGAATCCGGGACCGGATGGTCCCGACCGGCACGTCCATGATCTTGGCGATCTCGTCGTAGGACATGCCTTCCATGTCGCACAGCACGATCGCCGCCTTGTAGTGCGCCGGAAGCTTTTCGAGCGCGAGCTGCACCAGGTCGATGCTCTCGCGCCGGATCAGCTCGTCCGGGGCCGTCGGGTCCTTCGAAGGGAGAATGTCCTCCCAGCTTGAGTCTTCGACCGGAGTCGGTGCGTCGAGCGACACCGTGCTGCGGTGGGCCAGGCGCCGAACTCCGTCCAGAAAAACGTTGTGAAGGATCCTCAGGAGCCAGGAGTCGAACGCGCGAGCCGGATCGTAAGTCCCGGAGTGCTCCAGGGCCCGAGCGAAGGCTTCCTGGACCAGATCACGCGCATCCTGCTCGTTGCCGGCCAAACGGTAAGCGAAGTTGTACGCCTTATCGCCCGCTTGACGCAGAAGGTCGGCGAACGCCTGGGGTTCCATCCTTTCCATGTATATTACGCCCGAACGCGCGAAAGGTTCGCGCTATTCCAAGCCTTTTTGGGGTCAGTGATTCACGCTGAAACGGCGACGGGAGGCGGCCCGGCGCAGGGCCAAGGCGACCAAGGTCTCGACGAGCTTTTTCGTCGGCAGGCCGGATTCCCGCCACAAGCGCGGGTACATGCTCGCGGGCGTGAAGCCGGGCAAGGTGTTGGGCTCGTTGAAGTAGACGGCGCCGGTCTTCTTGTGGACGAAGAAATCGACGCGCGCCAAGCCGTACAGGTCGAGGGCCCGGAAGGCGGCGAGCGCCACGGAACGCACGCGCGCGGCGGTTTTGGCCGGAATTTTGGCGGGAACTTGGAAGCTCGCGCCGTTGGGGTCGAGGTACTTGGCCTTGTAGTCGTAAAATTCCGCGTTCGGAAGAATCTCGGCGCATAACGAGGCCTTGAGCTCGAAGCGGTCGCCCTTAGGCGCCCACGGATCGCCGAGCACCGCGGTCTCGACTTCGCGGACCGGGATGCCTTTTTCGACGAGGGCCTTGTCGTCGTAGCGCAAAGCCTCTTTGAGCGCCGCGCCGACGCCCGCGGCGGTCTTCACCTTGCTCACGCCGACGGAAGAACCCATGCGCGCGGGCTTGATGAACACCGGAAATCCGAGGCGGCGCGCGGCGGCGGACGCTTCACGCGGCGTGCGCGCGACGGCCCACGGCACTTGAGGAAGGCCTGCTGATTCAGCGACGCGCTTGGTCGCTTCCTTGTCCATGCCGGCGGCCGAGCCCAGGACGCCGCAGCCGACGAACGCGGCGCCCGTCAGTTCGAGCAGGCCCTGGATCGTGCCGTCCTCGCCCATCGGCCCGTGCAGGACGGGGAATACGCAGTCGCGGCGGCCGAGTTTAGAGAGGAGCGTCCACGGATCCAGCCGCCGGGCGCCGCGGCGCAGGCGCGTGAGCGCGGCGCCGCCGCGGTGGAGCGCGGCGGGAGTTTGAGACAGGAGATTTTTGGACGCGACCTCGGCCCAGGAGCCGTCGGCCCCGATGTGGATCAGCCGCGTGCGGAATTTTTTCCCGTCGAGATTGGCGACGACGCACTGGGCGGAGACAAGCGACACCAGCCTCTCGGCGGATTTCCCGCCGCATAGCACGACGACGGTGGAGCGCTTCATTTCGTGGGGGAGGCGAGAGCCTTGGCGACCTTCCCGAGCAAGGCGGGGAAGCTCAAAGGCTTGAGGATGTAGTCGTCGGCGCCCGCGTTGAAGGCTTCATCGGAATCAATCCCATTCCAGAGATCGCGATCAGCAGAGCCTCGGTGTACTTTCC
>JAYTIP010000246.1:0-14896 GCA_043731745.1 Elusimicrobiota bacterium
GGGGGGGGGGGGGGGGGGGGGGGGGCGAAAAGGGGGGCCGCGGGCGGCGGTTGCGGCGGCGGCGAAACCGGTTTCCCGCTGAATCGGGCGAGCGCCCAAAGCGACGCCGCCAACGCGGCCAGCGCCGCCGCGATTCGTATTCGAGGCGTCATCATGGTTTTTTCCTAGTCATGAGAGGAAAAAGTATCATTTCCGCATGAACCGATTAATCCCTTTACTGCTCATCCTCTCCATGACCGCATGCGCGGGTGCCAAGCTCGAGAAGCAGAAAAAAGAGATCGAGGACCTCGAGACGAAGGCCGGTTCCCTTTATAGCGAGCTCAAGGAGCGCACCGCCGAAGTCGAGTCGCTCAAGACGGCGAAGACCGAGCTCGAGGCCAAGCTCGCCGAGGTCTCGGGCCGCGCCGATGCCGCCGAGGGCCGTGTGACGAATCTCTCCAGCTCCAACAAGTCGCTCTCCGACGCGATCGGCGCCAGCAAGGACGAGCTCGGCGGCAAGCTCAATGCCGTCGTGACCGAGAAGGACGAGCTGGCCAAGAAGCTCTCCGAGACCGTGAAAGAAAAGCTCGCGCTCGAGCGCCTGAAGACGGTCATGATGTCCGCGCGCGAGAAGTCGGCCCGCGAGCTCGCGAAGCTCAAGGAGGAGCGCGAGACGCTCCTGGCCAAGCTGGCCGGCGCCGACGGCGCGGCCAAAAGCCTCGAAGCCGCGCGCGCCGCCGCGCTGATTAAGACGCGCGAGGAGATGGGCACGGCGGCCGACGCGGTGCTCAACGACCTTCAGTCGGGCGCCGCGCGCGTGGAGCAGAACGGCGAGAGCTTCTTGCTCACTTTAACCGACGGGGCGTTGTTCGACGAGGGCTCGGCTAAGCTCTCGGAAAAGGGTGAGGCCCTGCTGTCTCGGGTCGGCGCCGCGCTCAAGCCGCTGCAGGGCAAGGCTTTCCGCATCGAGGCGCACTCCGACAACGCGCCCTTCAAAAAGGGCCTGCTCGGCGGCTACTCCGGCCATTGGGAGCTCACCGCCGCGCGCGCCACCGCCGTCGCGCGCTGGCTGCACGAGCACGCCGGTCTCGATCCCGCGCGGCTCTCCGCCGCCGGCTTCGGTGAGTTCCGCCCCGTCAAGCCCAACGACAGCGGCGAGGGTCGCTCCGCCAACCGCCGCGTCGTCGTCGTCGTGGCGCCCGCTCCCTGAATATTTTTTAAACCCCCTTGACGGGCAAAGGATCACCCTCTACACTGAAAGCATGCCGAAGACTAAAGCGCCCGCCAAGGTGAAGAAGACGAAGAAGACCGCGGTTGACCCCCACGACCCCGAGCACAAGACCGCCGAGCGCGTGATGGAAACCGTGCTCAAGGAACAGAGCGTCGAGGCCACCGCCGAGCGCCTGGATCAGTGGGTCACCATCGAGTGCCCGCATTGCGGCGAGGGCACCGAGCTTCATGTGATCGCCGACATGGACGGACAATCGATCGATCAGGACTGCACCGTGTGCTGCCGGGCGTTCGTCGCCCACGTCGAGATCGACGAGGGCGAGGCTCACGTGGGCGTAGAGGCTGCCTAGCAGCGACTCCTGTCGTCTTCCGGACCCCGGCTCGCCCGACGACGCGGTCCGTAAAATCCTCGCGATGAAGGTCCTCGCCGTCGTGGGCCTTTCCCCGAAACCGGAGAGACCCTCGCATTACGTCTCCGAGTACCTAAAGGAAGAGGGCTACACGATCGTGCCGGTCAATCCCGGGCACAGGAAGATTCTGGGCGAGACCTGCTACCCAAGCGTCGCCGACATTCCCTTTCCCGTGGACGCGGTCGTCGTGTTTCGCCGTCCCGAGGAGGCGCTGACGCCGATCCTCGAGGCGATCGCCGTCAAGGCGAAGGCCGTCTGGCTTCAGGACGGCGTCTACCACGCCGAGGGCGAGCGCATGGCGCGCGAAGCGGGCCTCATCGTCGTGTCGGACGACTGCCTCATGCGCCGATGCGCCCGAGCGAAGTAACTACTTCTTCTTCGGAGCTTCGGTCGCCGCGGGCGCGGTCTTGACGATTTCCACGAGCTCGACCTCGAAGACCAAGGTCGCGCCGGGCTTGACGCCGGGACGCCCCGGGTCGCCGTAGGCCACGTCGGAGGGGCAGACGAGCTTGGCCTTGCCGCCGACCTTCATCATCGAGATGCCGTTGGTCCAACACTTGATCACGCCGTCGAGGGCGAACTCGGTCGGCTCGCCGCGATCGTAAGAGGAGTCGAACTTCTCGCCGTCGACGGTCACGCCGAGGTAGTTGGTCTTGACGCGGTCGGTCTTGCTCGGGATCGCGCCGGTGCCGGGCGTCAGCTCGAGGTACCAGCCGCCGCCGGGGATCTGCTGAGGATGCTTCTCCTTCACGAATTTGTCCTCGTAGATCTTGCCCTTGGCTTTTTCCTTCGCCGCCGCCGCCTGCATGCGGCCCGTGAGCATGTCGTTGACGCGCGACTGGTGGAAGCGGATGTCGACGAGCGGCTTCTTGCCCAAAGCGGCGTCGGCCAAGCCGGCCTGCGCGACCTTGGCTTCCGCGGGCGACAGGTCGAAGGGGGCGACGTTGCGGCCCATGAGATAGCCGATGGTGTAGATTTGGCGTTCCTCGTCGTTCTTGAAACCGTCCTTGGCGGCCGGAGCGGCCTCGGCTTTCGCGGTCTTCTTGGGCGCGGCGGGCTTGGCGGCTTCGGTCTTCGGCGCGGCGGCCTTCGGGGCTTCGGCCGCGGCGGCGGACATGGAGAGGGCGAGCGACAGCAAGGCGATCTTCATGAAAGTGTCTCCTGTAAAAATCGGCTCATCATAGCACATCGTTAGTAGAATGCTCCCGTGCTCCAAGGAGTCGGCCGAAACGTGCTGTGGATGGGGGTGGTGAGCTTCTTCGCCGATGTGGCGGGGGAGATGATCGCGCCCCTGCTCCCGCTCTACATCACCTCCGTGCTCGGCGCTCCCGCGACGGCCGTGGGTTTGATCGACGGGGTCGCGGAGCTGTCGGCGAGCGTCTTTCGCGCCGCGGGCGGCTGGTGGAGCGATCGCGCGGGCGCGCGCAAGCCCACCGTAGTGTTCGGCTACGGTCTCTCGGCGGTCGCCAAGCCGCTGCTCGCCGTGGCCGCCGGCTGGCCGGGCCTGCTCGTGGCGCGATTTCTCGACCGCGCGGGCAAGGGCATCCGGGGTTCGGCGCGCGACGCTTTGATCGCGAGCACCACGGAGAAGAAGCATCTGGGCAAGGCCTTCGGCGTCCATCGCGCGATGGACACGGCGGGGGCCGTGACGGGACCGTTGATCGGCTTGTGGCTGCTCAACACCGTCGGGTTATCCTATCCGGCGATTTTCCTATTGGCGGGCATACCCGCTTTAGCGGCGGTCGCCGTGCTCGTCGCGTTCGTTCGCGACGCCCGTCGTGAAACGGTTCCCTCGCCGGCCGCGTCGGGCGCGGCCAAGCCCCTGTCCGCGCGCTTTTGGGCGTTCCTGGCCGTGTACGCCGTGTTCGCGTTGGGTAATTCGTCGGATTCCTTCCTTCTGCTGAAAGGCCGAGCCGCAGGGATGACCGCCACGACGGTGGTGCTCGCCTATGTGCTGTTCAACCTCGTCAACGCCGCCTGCGCGACGGGTGCCGGGCACCTCGCCGACCGCTTCGGACGGCGATTGACGGTGTCGGTGGGGATGGGGGTGTACGCACTGTGCTATTTCGGCTTCGCGCGCGCCGCGACCCCGGCCGCGTTGTGGCCTCTCTTCGCGTTGTACGGCGTTCAGGCGGCGCTGATCGAGGGCTCCTTCCGCGCCGCCGTGGCGGACGCGAGCGAGCCGGGAAATCGCGGCCTGGCGCAGGGCGTGTTCCAGGGCGCGGCCGGGGTTCTGGCGTTCACGGCGAGCGTCCTGGCGGGTGTGATGTGGACGAAAATCGCGCCGTCGGCGCCCTTCTACTTCGGCGCGGCGTGCGCGGCTTTAGCCGCGGTGCTTCTTCCCTTCACCGTCTGGAGACAGGGCGTCCGAAAGTCCTGATCCCGCGGCCGCCGCCGGAGGGCGGGCCCGCGCGGAACGCGTCGGCGCCCACGCGGTCGGCTAAAGTGTAATCGTCGATGAACGGGTTTCTGTTGCCCTGCCACGCCTCGACGAGATCGTTGCGCCGCGCCTCGAACGCGTCGGGCGGGAACTGGCGGTTCCACTTCAACATCAGCTCGATCTGCTGGTTCCAGAACACGACCGAGGTGCGGCCGAACATGCGCGAGTCCTTGTAGCGCGAGTAGAAGTAAAGCAGCCCGCGCGCCACGCGTCCCTTCACCGCGTCCGGGGGCTCGAACACGCCGCCGCCGCGCTTGGCCCCGGCCTTGTTTTCGTAGTCGGCCTGGCCCTTCACTTCGCCGAAGGGCAGGTTGCCGCGCACCGAGTTGGGGTGCATGAAGGTCGCCATCAAATGGTGCACGTCGGAGCGCTGGGGCAGGACCTTGCCGAACAAGGACTGCGGCCAGGTATGCTCGATGTTCATGCCCTCGGTGTCGGGAAATCCGTCGCCGTTGGGGTCGCCCTTCTCGCCGTAATCGCCGCCGTTCTCGCTCGTGCCCGGCACGAAAATGCCCGAGTAGGCGTCGACGACGCCGCTGACGCCGTTGATGAGGACATGATCGGCTTTGGAGAAGATGAAATGCGAGGCGTCCTTGTACTCGTGCTGCTTGTAGTTGCGCGAGACGATCCCCGAGAGCGCGTCGAGAAGCGCCTTGCCCTGAAGGCCCTCGGTGCCGGGGACGGCCTTGGGTGCTGAGGCGGGCGCGCGCTCGACGATGTGGACGCGGATCTTGCCGTCGCCCTTGGGGACGGCCTGGAAGACGGCGCCGGCCTCGTCTTTGAGCGGTCGGCTACCGTCGAAATACTGGCGGTCGCCCTCGAAGTTGAAGCGCTTCGCCCAACCGTCGCTGGGAGTCGCGGCCTTGGCCTGCTTGCGTGCGCCGGGAATATTCGGGCCGGGAAGATCCGGCGTCGACGCCGCGGGCGTCAGCGTGAGAGTTTGATCGTAGGCCGTCAGCGCGACGGGAGCCGCGAGGTCCTGCACGACGGGCGTCGCGACGGGTGCCGCGAGCGACGGAATCAAAGACGGCGTGAGAGAACTGGGCGAGAGCGAAGACGGAGCGGATAAAATCGGGGTCGTCAGTCCGCCGAGCGCGGGCGTGCCCAGGCCGGGATTAAGAGTCGGGGTGACGCGCACGGTTTGCGCGGACAGCGGGATGGAGAGGGCCAAGGCCAGCAGGGCGTTGAAGGCGCGGATCATCGGTCTATTATGAATGAGTCCAAGAGCGTCCGCCTGGGCCAAACGGCCTATTTAGGAAGAGGCACTTCACCGACTTAGGGCTCGGCCATGTTTGCTACACTACAGTCCTCGTCATGCCCTTCAACTCATTCGGCCTTCGTCCCGAACTTCTCCAAGGCATCCAAGCCCTCGGTTACGCCGCTCCGACTCCGGTCCAGGCGGCCGCCATCCCCGAGGCCCTGCTCGGCAAGGACGTGATCGGCTCCGCCCAGACGGGCAGCGGCAAGACCGTCGCCTTCACCTTGCCACTCCTGTCTCGGCTGCTCGCCGACCGCGAAGCCGAGGGGGGAGCTAAGGCCGGACTGCGCGTGCGCGCCCTCGTGCTGACTCCGACGCGCGAGCTCGCGACGCAGGTCGAGCGCGCGATCAGCGAACTCGCCAAGTTCTCGCCCGTCAAGTGCGTCACCGTCATCGGCGGCGCCAGCTTCCACAATCAGACGCAGGAGCTCAAGCGCGGAGCCGAGGTCGTCGTCGCCACCCCCGGCCGTCTGCTCGACCACATCCGCTCCGGGACCTTTAATCTTCAGAACGTGCGCGTCGCCGTCCTCGACGAGGCCGACCGCATGCTCGACATGGGCTTCATGCCCGACGTGCGGCGCATCATGAAGATGCTCCCGGCCGACCGCCAGACCTTGATGTTCTCCGCCACCATTCCGATCGAAGTCGAACGCGTGGTCAACGAGTTCATGCGCTCGCCCGTGCGCGTCTCCGTCGACAAGCCTCAGGCGACTTCGACGACGATCAAGCAGTGGCTGTTCCCCGTCACCGAGGACCAAAAGGCGTCCTTGCTCGAGGCCATGCTCAGCGCCGAAGGCGTGGACTCCGTCATCATCTTCACGCGCACCAAGGTCCGCGCCGACCGCGTCGCGGGCTGGCTGCAGCGCAAGGCGATCCGGTGCGTGGTCCTTCACTCCGATTTGTCGCAGAGCGAGCGCGACCGCGGCATGGCCGACTTCCGTGAGGGTCGACATACCGTACTCGTCGCCACCGATTTGGCCGCCCGCGGCTTGGACGTACCCGAAGTCTCCCACGTGATCAACTACGACGTGCCCGAGCACCCCGAGGACTACGTCCACCGCATCGGCCGCACCGGCCGCGCGATGACCGAGGGCGACGCCGCCACGCTCGTGGCTCTGGAAGAAGAGAAGCTCGTGCCGATCATCGAGGCCTTCATCGGCCAGGAGATCGAGCGCAAGGCGCTTCCCGGCTTCCCGTACCGCGTGCCGCCGCGCATGAAGACTTACCGGCCGTCGCTCATGTCCTCCTTCCGCGTGCGACGCCGCTCCATACCGCGCCGCTAAGCGCGCCTTGACGGTTTAGGCGTATCCCGTTATCCTCGCTTCGTGCGGTTGTTCGCGAAGCTTTTCCTGTTATTGGGCCTCTGCGCCGGGATCCCGCTTGCTCTCTTGGGCGGGACGGCGATGTGGCGCCTCAGCGTCTTGCGCGGCGTGCTGCTGGAGTCGAGCGCGCGCACCGGCGAATCGAGCGCCGTCGCCGGAGAGCAGGCGACCTTCACGGAGGCCCTGCGCCTGCACCGGGCGGTCGTCGAGCGCCGCGCCTCGGAGATGTCGGAGTTCTTCGAGCAGGACCGGCGCTTCGTCGAACTCACCGGCGCTAACGCCGTCTCCGCGTTGCGCGACGGCCCGTCGCCCGCCTCCGCGCCGCAGTGGTCGGACGCGAAAATGGCCGAACTGCGCAAAGCCCCGGATTTCGACGCGACGACTTTAGGCAAGGCCCCGTATTCCGTCTATCACCTCGCTCCGGGCGTCTCGCTCGACTCCGTCCGCCGCCCTCTCGAAAGCCTCGCGCGCCTGGGCGAGTACTTCGCCTACGCGCGCCGCGAGATGCCCTGGCTCAAGAGCATCTACTTCGCTCACGCGGACGGTTTCATCGTCGGATATCCGGCCGGCTCGCCGTTCCCCGCCGATTATGACGCGCGCACGCGCGAGTGTTACCTGAAGGCGGCCGACCGCAAGCGCCTGACCTGGAGCAACTTCTACACCGACAAGGACGGCAAGCCCATCATCACCTGCACGCTGCCGATACTGGAGGCGGGGAAAGTGATCGGCGTCGCGGCGGTCGATGTGTCGCTCGAAATGTACCTCAACCGCCTCTTCGATCTGCGCGAACTGCCCGCGTCCGACGCCTTGCTCGTCAACGAGCACGGCGGCATCCGCGTCGCCGCGTCGGTGAAGGGGAACGGGAAATTCTCCTGGGACTCGTGGGACTGGAAGGTCGCGCCTTCCGTCGAATCCTACCTGGGTGGCCGGCTGGCGCCCGCGTTCAAGGCGGCGCAAAGCGCGGACGGCGGAGCGTTTTTGACCGACGCGCGAGGCCGTCCCACGACGGACCCGCGCGCCGCGCGCGACGGGGACCTGCTCTCCTTCGCGCGCCGCGCGAGCCGGACCGGCGCCGGGGGCAAGTATTGGTTCTATCTCGTGCGCACGCCGACGGCGCGGGTCTCGGGTCCCGTCGATGAAATCCGCGACCGGCTCTACGCATTGAGCGGCTCGCTCGCGAAGGCGATCGACGGCTTGTCCCGTACTTTGACGGCACAATTGCTGTGGGCGGCTCTGTTCGCGCTGCTCGCCGCGCTGGCGGCGGCGTGGCTCGGCGCGCGGACCGTGTCGGAGCCGCTCGCGGCCTTGGCCGCGGCCCTGCGCCGCGTCGGCTTCGGCGACTTCGAGACGCGCGTGCCGCCCGGCGGCTCCGACGAGGTCGGCGAGGTGTCGCGCGCGGTCAACGAGATGATCGCCGGTTTGAAGGAGGGCGTCTTCGTCAAGAACACCTTCAAGCGCTACCTGTCGGCCTCCGTCGTCGATCAGATCATCAAGGACCCGGCCTCGCTGAAGCTCGGCGGCGAGGAGCGTGAGTTGACCGTGTTCTTTTCGGATATGTCGGGGTTCACGGAGATGTCGGAGAAGATGGAGCCGCAGAAGCTCGTCGGCCTCATCAACGAGTACTTAAGCGCGATGACCGACTCGATCTTCCTCCAGGAGGGCACGCTCGACAAGTACGAGGGCGACGCGGTCATGGCCTTCTGGGGCGCGCCGCTCGCGCAGGCCGATCACGCGCGTCGCGCCTGCTGGGCCGCGCTCGACAACCGCTCGCGCCTCAAGGAACTGTGCAAGGACTGGGAGAAGCGCGGTCTGCCCAACTTCGACATCCGCATCGGCATCAACACCGGAAAGATGATCGTCGGAAACGTCGGCTCCTCGACGCGCATGGAGTACACCGTGCTCGGCGACGCGGTCAACACCGGCTCGCGCCTGGAGCAGCTCAGCAAGACCTACGGCACCCACATCCTGATCAGCGAGGCGACGCGCGACGCGGCCGGCGGCGCCGTCGAGACCCGTGAGGTGGAGGTCATCGAGCTGCGCGGAAAAAAGAAGAGCATCCGCGTCTACGAGCTGCTCGGCCTTCCCGGACAGATCCCGGCGGCGAAGCTCGCGGGCTATCGCGAGTACGAGCGCGGCTTGGCGGCGTTTCGCGATGGGCGCAAGAGCGACGCGGAGAGCGCGCTTAAGTCCGCGCTCGCGGCCCTGGGCGAGGACAAGCCCACGAGCCTCTTGCTGGAACGGCTAAAAGCTTAAGGCGCGTTCTTTTTCGGCAGTTCGAACAAAACCGCACCCGGGTCGCCGAATAGCATCGGCGTCTGTTCCCGATTCTGACGACGAGCGCTGTCGGCGACCTTCGGCGACAAAAAACCGTTGAGCCCTCCGGCCGTGATGCGTCCCTTGTCGTCCAGCGCTCCGCCTTCGAGGCCCTTGAGCAGGTAGTAGGTGAACGCGCCGCGTCCTTCGGTGTCGAGGCCGCCCGTAGTCTGGTCTCCAGCGGACGCGGTCAGGACGACGAGGCGCTCTGAGCCTTTGCGAGCGGAAACGTCGACGGTGCTGACGAGCGGGCGCATGCCCTTGGCGAGCACCGAACGCCCACCCGCGCCTGAGAAGCAAGAGTCGATCGCGGCGACGACTTGGCGTGAAGGCAGGGCGTCGAGCGCCGCGTAGAGGTCCTTGAGCGGATAGGCGGTGCTCTTCAGGAACGCGGGATCGCCGTCGGAGGGGACGAGAAAGGCCTGGCCGGTTTTCGCGTCGGGCGAGCCGTGGCCCGAGAAGTAGAAGAACACGCGCCCGTCCTTGGTCGCGTTGCGCGGCAGCCACTCGTCGAGGTAGGCCTGCAGTTTCGAGCGCGTCGCGTCGGCGCCGATGAGCATCACGATGTTGCGCTCGGGAAATCCGAGCGCGATCAGGCGGTCACGCATGGCGGCCGCGTCGTTCTCGGCGTAGTCTGCCGCCGGAAGGGCTTTGTACTTCTCGATGCCGACGACGAGGGCGAAGTCGCTTTTGCGCTCGGGCAGGCGTGAGACGGCGGGTGCGGCGGAGACATCGGCCTTGGGCGTAGGTGCATCCGTCACAGAAGCCCCCAAGACATTCAGCGGTTTAGGTGCTGCGTAGGCGACGAACTGAAAGGCGGCGGCACGCTTGCGGCCTTCGGTTATTTGCCCGGCACTGAACTCTTTTAATTCACGGTCGACGGAGTATGAGCCATTGCGAGCTGCGAGCACGCTCCATTTAACGGCTTCGGCGCCGTCTTTTGACACGCCCTCGCCGTTGGCGTATGCGCGGGCAAGAATTTCCATCGCATATGTTTCGCCACTCTTGGCTGCACGATAGGCCCAGCGCATGGCTTCGTCAGAATCCTTATCGAGGCCCGGGCCGCCCGCGGCATAGAGGTCGGCGACCATCGTTGCGTAACCGGCGTTGGTTTCAGCTGCTTTGCGAAGCCAATCGAGTACTGTCGCAGTGTCCCCCTTCTTGCGAGCAACGGCGGCCAGGGAGCCGTAGGCGTAGGCATAGCCGGCCTCTGCGGCGCGGCGATAAAGTTCCACTCCGGCGGACTCGTCTTTCGGGCCACCCTGGCCATCGATCATCATATCGGCGAGCTTGATCATCGCGGGTGGGTAACCGGCGTCAGAGGACTTTTTCATGAATGCTCTCGCCCCCGTTACATCTTGGAGAGTCCTGGGAGCGTAGAGAAGGGTGGACCCCAGTATGAACTGCTCGTACGGCCCGCCACTCTCCGCGCTCGCGCGCTGGGCGGCAATTTGCTTTTCCGCCCAGTAAATCGCTTTGGAAGGATTCTTTTCTCCGACATATCCGTAATCGTAATTGAAAGCCAGGTGGGACATACAAGCTACGTCACCCCTTTCCGCGCATTTCATCAGAAGTTCGTTGACGCGGGGAAGCAGTTTAGCCGCCGTGGTCGTACTCTTTTCGATCCCGCGGCCGAAGTAGTAGGCGTTCATGACGATTTGGGCCGCCAACGCGTCGCCTGCCGCGTCGGCCTGGCGGCAAAGCTCCAGAGCTCGCACGCAATTCTTGGGAACTCCGTAACCATTACCGTATAGTTCGCAAAGCCGGCGCCGGCCTTCGGCGCTCCCGCGAGTGGCTTCGGCTTCAAGGATAGGCACTGCCTTGGTGTAGTCGCTTTTCTTAAGGAACTGACGAGCTTCTTCGATGGGCGTCGCGGAGGCGCGCGCCGAGACGAGCAGGAGGACGGCCAAAAGGGTCTTCATGCGCTTATTATACGCGAGTACGCGACGCGTCAGCGCTTCGAGGCGACGGCCAACTCGCGCTTGTCCACCCAGCGCCATTTACCCGGCTCAAGGCCGCGCAAATTCACGCCGCCGACGGCCGCGCGCACGAGGCGAAGGCACGGATGACCGACGGCGGCGCACATGCGCCGCACCTGGCGGTTGCGGCCCTCGCTCATGGTCATCTCAATCCAGGCGGTGGGAACGTTGAGACGGAAGCGGATGGGCGGGTTGCGCGGAGGAAGTTCCGGCTCCTCTTCCAGCACGCGGGCGCCGCAGGTCAAAGTTTTGCCGTCGGACAGAATCACGCCCTTGCGCAGGCTGCGCAAAGTCTCTTCGGTCGGGGTGCGCTCGACCTGCGCCCAGTACACGCGCGGGTGCGCGTGCTTGGGGTCGGTGATGCGGTGGAGCAGGCCGCCGTCGTCAGTCAGGATCAGCAGACCCTCGCTGTCGAAGTCCAGGCGTCCGGCGGGATAGACGCCCGCGGGCAGGCCGAACTTGGCCAAGGTGGGACGGCCGTCCTTGTCGGTGAACTGGGTCAAAACCCCGTAGGGCTTGTTGAGGGCGACGATGCGTGACTTGGCCACGGCCTCATTCTAGGAAATCCGGAGCGCCTTAACCGGCTTTGCGCGCGCCGGAGAACGCGTAGCGTACCACACGGCCGTCGCGCGCGCGCACGATCACGACGCCGGCGATGTGATCGCCGTCGACGCGGCCGGACCATTCCACGGCCTCGCGGCTGGGCTGGTCGAGGACGGCGGCGAACACGGTGCCGTTTTCCTCGGTGCGCGCTTCGTAGAGAGTCGGAGAATAGCCTTGGCTGACGGCGCCGGCCACGACGAGCTTGCCGCCGTGGAAGACGAGCGTTTCCTTTTTCGTGCCCCAGTGGAAGAACCCGTCCTGCTTGACCTTCACATCCCAGGAGGAGCCGTCGATGGGGCCGCCGAAGATGGCGGCGTAGACGAAGTTGACGGCGGCGAAGAGAGCGCTCGAGACGGTGGCCATGTCGCATGGATATAACAGGCCCTTCGATCTTCGGCAAGATCAAAATTGTTACGATCGAAGGATGACCCGAATCGCTCTGCTCGTCGCGTTTTCCGTCGCCATGTCCGCCGCCGCCGCGTCCAACGACCACGATCTGCGCCGCGCGACCGTGCAGATCCATTTCACGGCGAGCAACCCCGATTACGCCCAGCCCTGGCAGGCCGGACGGCAAGGCGGCGGCACCGGCTCGGGCGTGATCATCGAGGGCAACCGCATCCTCACCAACGGACATGTCGTCGCCAACGCGGCGTACCTGTCGGTGCGCAAGTCGGGCGACATCAAGAAGTATCCCGCCCGGGTCGCCTTCGTCGGTCACGACGGCGAGACCGCGATCGTCACCGTCGACGATCCGAACTTTTTCTCGGGCACTAAGCCGGCGGCCTTCGGCGGCATCCCGTCCCAGCGCGACAAGGTGGCCGTGTACGGTTACCCGATCGGCGGCACCGATCTGTCGGTGACCGAGGGCATCGTTTCGCGCGTCGGCGTGACCGTGTACACGCACTCCTCGCGGCCGCTCCTGACGGTGCAGACCGACGCCGCGATCAACCCCGGTAACTCCGGCGGGCCCGTTTTCCAAGACGGCAAGCTCATCGGCATCGCGTTCCAGCACAGCGTCGGCGCCCAGAACATCGGCTATGTGGTGCCGATGCCGATCATCCGCCGCTTTCTCAAGGACATCGGCGACGGCCGCTACGACGGCATTCCCGATCTCGGGGTGTGGTGGCAGAGCACCGAGAACGAGAACTTGCGCCGTTCGCTCGGCCTGACGACGGACAACGACGGCGTGCTGATCACGAAGACCGCCTTCGGCGCCTCGTCTTGGGACTCGCTCAAGGAAGGCGACGTGCTGACCAAGCTCGACGGCGTCGTCATCGGGCAGGACGGCACGATCCCCTTCCGCGACGACGAGCGCATCGACTTCTCCGACCTCATCAGCCGCCGTCAGGCGGGCGAGACCTTGGACGCGACCGTCGTGCGCGGCGGCAAGGAGACGGCCGTTAAGATCACGCTCAAGGCCTCGGCCGATCTCGTGCCCGGGCCGAAGTACGACGTGAGGCCGACCTACTTCATCGCCGGCGGCCTGGTGTTCATGCCGCTGACCGACGAGCTCATCGGCGCGCGCGGCGCCGGCTTTCGCGTGCGCTCTCTCTCGGCCGACGGCATGCCCACGCCCGAGCGCACCGAGGTCGTCGTCCTCTCTCATGTGCTGGCCCACGAGTTCAACCGCGGCTATCACGGCCTGTCGATGGCGCCGGTCACGCGCGTCAACGGGCGGCTGATCGGAAATATCAAGGATCTGGTGGCCGCCTTCGAGTCTCCGGTTTCCGGCCGCCACGAGATCGAGCTCGAGCATTACTCCGGCTACGGCGAGAACAAGGGCTCGCGCGTCGTCCTCGACGCCGCCGGGGCCGCGAAGGCCATGCCGGCGATCCTGGCTCGCTACGGCGTTCCGTCGGACCGTTCCGAAGACCTCAAAAAGCCCTGACATAAGGACGCCCTTCCGGTCACTCACTTCAGACGCTATTCTCGATTCAAAATAGAAGGAGATTCCATGAACACGACTTCGAAGATCACGGCCGCGGCTCTCGCGGCGCTGGCGATGGGCGCGTGCACGACGACCGGCGGCTCGTCTAAGCCGACGGCGTCTTCCTCCTCGACCCCCGCGGCGGCTGCGACGGCGGACGCGGGTAAGAAGGGCGAGTGCTGGGGCATCAACGCCTGCAAGGGCCAGGGCGCGTGCGGCGGAGCCGACGGCCACGAGTGCGCGGGCCAGAACGCCTGCAAGGGCCAAGGGTGGCTGAGCCTGACCAAGCCCGATTGCGACGCGAAAGGCGGGAAGTTCAAGCCGGGATGAGCAACGTCGGGGTCGGGCTGCGCTCGACCCACTTCCCGCACCTCCTCGGCCGCCCGCGCACCAAGGTGCGCTGGTTTGAAGCCGTCAGCGAGAACTACATGGACTCGCGCGGGCGGCCGCTCGAGGTGCTCGAAAAAATTCGGGCCGACTATCCGATCGCCCTGCACGGCGTGTCGTTGTCGATCGGCGGCGTCGAGGGTCCGCGTCGGGGCTACCTGGAATCGCTCAAGCGCCTGGCCGACCGCGTGCAGCCCTTCCTCGTCACCGATCACCTGTGCTTCACCGGGGCGCATTCCACCAACATCCACGATCTTCTGCCTCTGCCCTACACCGAAGAGGCGATCAAAACGGTGGTCGCCAATGTCGGGAAGGTTCAGGACAAGCTCGGTCGCCCGATCGCGCTCGAGAACGTCTCGAGCTACCTGACCTACAAGGACTCGGAGATGAGCGAGGAGGAGTTCCTCGTCGCGGTCGCCGAGCGCGCGGGCTGCAAGCTGCTCCTCGACGTCAACAACGTCTTCGTCAGCGCGACCAACCACGGCTTCTCCGCCGAGAAGTTCGTCGACGCGATCCCCTCGGCGCTGATCGCCCAGCTCCACCTGGGCGGGTACTCCGACATGGGCAAGTTCTTATTCGACACGCACTCGCGCGCGCCCACCGAGCCGGTGTGGGAACTCTACAAGCGCGTGATCAAACGCGTCCCGGAAGTTCCCGTTCTCATCGAGTGGGACGAGGCCGTGCCCGCGTGGAGCGAGCTCGAGGCGCAGGCGGAGAAGGCGATCCGCCTGTCGCGGGAGGTCCACGCCGTTGCGTCTTAAAGACCTCCAGAAGCGCTTCGTCGCCTCCGCTTACGGATCGATCGATCCGGCCTTCGCCGCCGCCATCGCGGGCGGGGGGAAGCTCACGAGCCGGGAAGCCGTGGCGGTTTACCGCAAAGGCTATCCGGCCCGCCTCAGCGAGGCTTTGGGTGAGACTTTCGAGGCGTGCTGGCGCGTGCTCGGGGACGAGGATTTTTTGAAGTCCGCCGAGGCGTACGCGCGCTCGACGCCGTCGGTCACTTACAATCTCTCCGACTACGGGGCGTCGTTTCCCGGCTTTTTACTCA
>JAYTIP010000247.1:0-24643 GCA_043731745.1 Elusimicrobiota bacterium
CAGTCCCGTCGGATCGTTCTTGGCCGTCAGCAGGCGGACGGGGCCGCGATGCGACGCGGCCTCGGCGAGCGGAATTTCGACGCGCGCGCCGCCGTGGCGGATGATGAACGCTTTGAAGTTTCCGGGCTCAAGTTCGTCGCCGGTCTTCTTGGCTTCGCCGCCGTCGAACATCGCGGCGAGCTTCGCGGTCCAGGTCTTGGATTCGGGAGTTTCTTCCTTCGCCGGGGCGGAGGAGCCGGGAGTCATGGCGGCCGCAAGTGGGGAGGCGACCTTCAGCGCCTCGGGAGCTTCGGGAGCGGGTTTGACCGCCGTGAGCGCCATGGGAACGGGCGCGCCGGCAATGACTTCGACGGCGGAAGGGGACGCGGCCAGAGGGGAAACGGACTGCAGAGCCATGGCCGCGGCGGGAGTGAGGCCCGGCGCCATGGTCGGGTTCATCGAGGGAGCGGCCATCGTGAGCGAAAGCGATCCGATCGCGTTTGGAATGATCTGGATGGTCCCGGCGGCGCCCATCACGCCGGCTTCGGCGGAGGCCCCGGCGCGGGCGGCGGAATAATTCTGGGCAAAGGCCCCGGTCGGGAGTGAGGCCGAGAGGAGGACGGCGAGGGCTCCTGACAGTTTCATGACCTATAGAGATTGTAGCCAGGGGGGAGGACCACCCCCAGGGGCCATAGACCTATAGTAAGCTGGGCCTAGGGCCTAGCGAAAATCCGGCTTTCCCTGCTACACTTTGGGGACCCCTCCAATGCGCATCTCCCGACTCAAAATCGCCGTTTTCGCCGCCCTGGTCCTCGCCTCCGTCGGCGTTTTGGCCAACGGCCTCGCGTCTCCCGAATCGACCTGGATGGCCCCCGCTCTGGTGCGTTCTCCCGACCCGCGCGAAGTCATGCTGACCTTCGACGACGGGCCTTCGCCCTACACGGCTCAGGTCCTCGACATCCTGCGCCGCGAGCATGTGAAGGCGACCTTCTTTCTGTGCGGCGCCAACGCCGAGCGCTACCCCGAGCTCGTGCGCCGCATCCGCGACGAAGGCCACGAGATCGGCAATCACACCTGGTCGCACCATTACCTTTACCTGGCCGACCGCGCGACGCTCGTCAGCGAGATCGACCGCACGCAGGATATTTTGGAGAAGATCACCGGGACGCGCCCGGTCTGGTTTCGGCCGCCGTTCGGCGTGCGAGGATTTCCGCTTCGCGCCGTGCTTCAAGAACGCGGCATGAAGATGATGCTGTGGACCGACCGCGGCCACGACGGGGAGCTCGACGCGAACGGCGTGGCGACGACGACGCTCGCGCAGCTCAAGCCGGGGGCGATCGTTCTGCTCCACGACGGCTACGAAGTCCACGAGCCGGCGCTCGTGGATCGTTCCGCGACGGTGAAGGCCTTGCCCGCGATCATCGCGGGCGTGCGCAAGGCGGGCTTCGTTCTCACGCCTGCGGCGACGGTGCTCGCCGCCTCCCGCTCCAAGCACAAACCTGTTAGACTTTAGCCGACGCCCCCTTAGCTCAGTGGTAGAGCAGCAGTTTTGTAAACTGCCTACCCCAGTTCGATTCTGGGAGGGGGCTCGTTTTTTTACCTGCCGAATCGGCGGGTGACGCGCTCAGCGCAACGCGACTTTAAAGCGGCGCGGCGTGGAGCCGACCGGCGAGCCGTCCCGGTTCTGGCCGCGCGCGACGAGTACATGCTCGCCGTCGCCGTAGCCCGACCAGTCGTACCACCAGTAGCCGCAGGCGTGGCGCGCCTCGCGCCAAGGACCGCGATCGACGGAGACCTCGAGCGTGGCCAATGTGGAGGGACCGCCGATGCGGAAGGTGTAAGTCTTCGAGGTCACGAGCTGGTCCTGCGTGGGATGATCGATGTCGAGTTGGGCCATGGGTAACGAGGCGAGGCTCATACGGTAAGTATTACAATAATTCAGCAGCCGATCGCGCGGGAAATCACGAGCCGCTGAATCTCCGAGGTACCCTCGCCGATCTGAAGCAGGCGCTGATCGCGGTAGAAGCGTTCGACATCGAACTCTTTCATGAGGCCGTAGCCGCCGTGGATCTGCACGGCCTCATTCGCCACCCACTGTGCCACTTCCGAGCAGTAGAGCTTGGCCATCGCGGATTCTTTCCCGAAGGGCTTCTTCTGATCGCGCAGCCAGCAGGCCTTGTACAGGAAAACGCGCGCGTGCTCGATCTTCATCGCCATATCGGCGAGCTTGAAGGAAATCGCCTGGAAGCGCGAGAGCGGCTTACCGAACTGCACGCGCTTCTGCGCGTAGGACAGCGCGAGCTCGTAGGCGCCCTGCGCGCAACCCAGGCCCATCGCGGCGATCGACAGGCGTCCGGAGTCGAGCGTCTTGAGCATCTGGCGCGAGCCGGTGCCGCGCTTGCCCAAGATCGAGGAGTCGGGGACGACGACCTTGTCGAAGTAAAGCTCGGCGGTGTCGGAGGCGCGCCACATCAGCTTCTTGTGCATGCGCTTGGAGGAGAAACCCTTGGTGCCCTTGGGCACGATGAAGCAGGTGAACTCGGGATCGCCGGCCTCGTTGCGGTTGGAGACGGCCTGCACGATGACGCCCGCGGTCAGTTCGTTCGAACCGTTGGTGATGAAGATCTTGGAGCCGTCGATGGTCCAGGTGCCGTCGGCGTTCTGCACGGCCTTGGTGCGCGAGCCGCGCGAGTCGGAACCGGCGTCGGGCTCGGTCAGGCCGAAGGCGAACAACTCATGTCCGCCGGCGAGGCGTGGCAGCCATTCTTTTTTCTGAGCGTCGGTGCCGAAGTAGTTGATCGGGGCGACGCCGAGAGAGACGCCGGCGGCGACGGTCGCGGCCTGCGAGCCGTCGACGCGCGCGAGCTCTTCGACGGCGATGCAGTAGGAGGTGTAGTCGAGGCCGGAGCCGCCGTATTCCTCGGGGACGATGAGGCCGAAGATGCCGAGGTCGCCCATCTGCTTGGTCAGGTCGGCCGAGAACTCTTCTTTCTCGTCGAGCTCGTGGGCGAGGGGCTTGATCTTCGATTCGGCGAACTTGCGCACGGTGTCGCGGATGTCTTTCTGGGCGTCGGAGAGTTCAAAATCCATGGTCCGCGCATTGTAGCGAATCCGCGGGCGAGGGTGTATGCTATGGGGGAATGGTCGACGCCTTCCTTCTCGCCGTCGGGCACGTTCTGATGCTTTACGCCGCCGCGAACCTGGCGGCGGAGTGGTCGTGGGGCTCGCGTCGCGGCGTGCCCGAGTCGCTGATGACGACGCTCGGCCTCGCGATTCCCGTCGCGGCATGGGTGTTGTCGATCGCCAAGCCCGCGGTGATGTGGGGCGTGCCGGCGTCGATCGGGCTGTTGTACTTTCTCGCGATTAAGCCGAGGGCCGAGCTCGTGGAGGCGATGCGCCGTGATCTGGCGGAGGACCGGTCCAAGGCGGAGGACCGCGCCGTTTCGAACCCCGACGACGGGTCCGCGCGGATGACCTTGGCGCAAGTGGCCGAGAAGGAGGGGCGCTTCGACGACGCGCTCGATCATTACGAGGCCGCGCACCGGATCTCCGACCGCATGTTCTCCGCGCCCGAGCTCGAGATGGCGCGCGAGCGGCTCGACGCGATGAAGACCGAGGTAAAGCGGCCGAAGGGGCTGCTCGTGCATCCGCTCGACGCGGCGGCGATGGGGGTTTGCGCGTTGCTCGCGCTGGCTGCGCCTGCGGCGGGTCTCGCGCCGTTATCGTGCATGCTGTTCGTGCTGTGGCTGCGGGGCGATGTCGGCGGGGACTAGGCCCGTCGATTTTGTAGGATACGCCCCGGCATGAAGCACGGCACGCTGCACCCTCACGAGAAGCCGCACCATCCGCACTGGCCTCTCGAGACCTTGCTCTTCGCGTTCGTCCTCGCGCTGGGCTTGCGCTCCGTTCACGCCCCCGAAACCTGGATTCATCTCAAGACCGGCGCTAAGATATTGGCCGAGCACCGCCTGCCGCGCGTCGATCCCTTCGGCTACGGCTCGGCGGGCGGAGCTTGGACGACGGACTCCTGGCTGTTCGACGCGGTCGTCGCCAAGCTCGACGCGGTCGGCGGGCCCCAGGCCGTCGTTTTCCTTAAGAGCCTCGCGGCCGCATTCGCGTTCGCGTTGCTGCTGCCGCTGAACCACGGCAGCCCGCTCGCCGCGGCGTCGTTGCTGGCGCTCGGCGCCTGCGCCAGCTGGGCCGGCCTCGTCGAGACCCCAGGCATTTTCGACCTTTTGTTTTTCGCCGGACTTTTAAGGCTGCTGCGGCCGCGGCATCGCTTCCGCTGGTGGCAGGGCGCGGCGGCGGCGGCGATCACGGCGCTGTGGGCCAACGTGCACGGCGCGTCGTGCTTGCTCGCTCTCTGGCTCGTGGGGCTCAAGGTGTTCAAGGCCTCGCTGCGCACCGCCGCGCGCGAACGGCTCGCCTATTGGGCGACCTTGGCGGCGTGCGTGCTGACGATCTCTTGGAACCCGCTCGGCTGGCCGGTTCTGGGGCGCTCCTTCGCCGACGCGACCGTGGTCGTCGGCGGCTGGCCGGCGGGCTGGCTTTCCCTTTATACCGTGTTCGTCGTGGCCGGTCTCGCGTCCTGCTGGTACACCCTCCAGCAGGAGTTCGTGACGACGCTCGCCGCGACGACCGTGATCGCGCTCTCGCTCGTCCTGCCGGGCCTGCGCACGCTCGCCATCATGGCCGCCTGCCCCGTGATCGCGCTCGCGCTCGGGCACTGGCTCAAGGCGCGCTCCGACACCTGGCCGCGCGTCTTGCGCTGGGCCGTGTTCGCCGGGTTCCTGCTCGCGGGCTACCAGTATTTCGTCGCGGCGCCGCTGTCGCGCGCGCGCGGCTACGGCGCGCCGGTGCTCGCGGGCGCTGCGCATTACCTGAAGTCGAACGCGGTGAGCGGGCGCATGTTCAACGAGCCCGACGCGGGCTCCGAGCTCATCGGCCTGACGGACCGGCCCGTATTCGTCGACGCCCGCTCCGGCGTGTACCCCGCGTCCTTTAAACGCGAGGCCGCGGCGTGGCCGCGCCTGTTCGGCCAGCTCGACATGGTCTACCGCTTCGACTACGCGGTCGTGCTCAACCGCCGCGCGGGTTCGCCGGCGCGCATCATCGACGAGAATCCGGCGTGGACCTTGGCCTACGCGGACGACCGGGCCTTGGTGTACCTCAAACGCGTGGGCGAGAATGCCCGGCTCATCTCCAAGGAACCGCGCCTCGTCGCGCCGAACCGGCTGTGGCCCGACACCCTCGACCCCCTGCTCGCCGACCGGCGCAAGGCGGCGAAGGTGCTCGAGGAGATCGATCGTTGGATCGTGCAGGCGCCCGACAGCGTGCAGGCCCTGATCTGGAAGGCCTACGCGCTGGGCAAGCTCAATCTCTCCGACAAAGCCGACCGCCATCTGGAGCTCGCTCAGCGCCCGAACCTGCGCCGCGACCCGGAGTTGCTCGCCGCCTACGGCTTCGCGCTCGAAGCGCGCGGCCGCTACGCCGAGGCCAAGTCCGCCTATCACGGCGCGATCGAAGCCGCCGGACGCCTCGGCGACGCGCGCGCCGAAGCCGAGATCCTGCCGCGCCTCGCCGCCTTGCACCACAAGCTCGGCGAGGAGATTTTAGCCGCCGCCGCCGACGCCCGCGCCCGCTCGTTGCCGGCGCCGGCCGAGCCGGAAGAGTGACCCGGACCGCGGCCCTAGACAACTCCGCAATGTCCTGGTATACTGCGAACTTGCCGAAGACGATGAAAAACGCGTTCTCTTCCCGTCTCCTCGCGCTGTTCGCGCTCGCGGCCTTCGCCGTGAGCTGCAGCCCTCCCAAATACGCCGTGTACGAGTCCGTGAACAAGGACTTCACGGCCTCCGTGCCTTGGGGCTGGCAGGTCATGACCGACCAGCAGGACAAGGACTACACGCAGGCCACCTTCATCGGCCCGTTCGACGCCGATTTTTATCTCGGCGCGCCCAGCATGAGCGTGAGGTGGTACAAGCACAACACCTTGCACCGCCTGCCCGGCGGCCGGCTCGAGATGTACAGCGGCCCCCAGGACTTCATCACTCAGATGCTGCGCTATGTTTACGGGCCGGAGTACGCCTTGATGTCGCTCGACGGCAAGCTGTCCTACTCGAAGGGTAAAAAGGGCGAGGCCATCGAGGTCGTTCCTGAGATCACGCTCAAGCAGTCGGGCCTGAAGGCCAAGGCGTTCATCGTCGAGTCGGCCACGCCGGCGCCCGAGTCCAACCAGTGGGGCATCAGCGCCCAAAGCGGCACCGGTCGCCCCTTCATCCTGCGCAAGCATGCCTATGTCGTCATCCCGGCCGAGTCCGGCTTCTATGTTCTCACCTACCCGGCGACCGAGCGCGGGTACGAAAATTTCGTCGACCGCTTCGCCGGGCTGATGGGCTCCTTCATTCCCCTCACGGCCGGGCCGGGCGGCGCCAAGGTTCGCGTGCCGGGCCCCGGCGCCAAGTAAGAAAAACCAATACCCCTGGCCCGCTCGCGGGCTCTCTGCTACACTGAAAATCATGCCGTCGGCCGACACCTCCCGTCTTTCCACGCGCGACATCCGTCTCGCCGCGACCATTCGCGCCCGGCCCGAGCTCGTCTATAAGAGCCTGACCTCGGCGCGCGAGCTCACGCGCTGGTGGCTGCTCGGCGCCGAGACCGACGCGCGCAACGCCGGCCGCCTGCGCATGGTCTGGCCCCGCGTGCGTACCAAGGACGGCGCGCGCGGTCCAGGCTTTGGCGAGCGCGTCGGCGTGTTCGTCGATCTCGAGCCCGCGCGCAAGGTCGCCTGGCTGTGGAAGCCGGCGCGCGGCGAGAAGGGCGTGCCCGCGCTGACCTCGATCTTCGTGTTGCCCGCGCGCGGCGGCAGCGAGGTCACCTGGATTCACGCCGGCTTTCCCTCCGGAGCCAAGTCCGATCCCATGTTCCACGGCTACGCGCGCGCCTGGGAGGACGGCCTGGCCAAGCTCAAGCTCTACCTCGAGACGGGACGCACCTGCAAGCTCGAGTCCATCGACCTCGAAGCGGTGCGCATCCTGACCGCGAGGAAGCGCAAATGAACGCGTTGACCGTCCTGCTCGCCGTGATCGCGGGCGCCGCCGTGTCTTCGGTGATCTTCTACCTCGTGTTCTTCTCGGCGCGCAAGAACGAGGACGCCGGCCGCGTTCAGATGCGCGAGGATTTCCGCGCCTTGCTCGAGCTGGCGGAGCAGAAGTTCGAAACCGAACGCGTCAAGCAGAAAAGCGAGCTCGAGGAGAAGAAGGCCTCCGTCGAGAACACCGTCGATAAGCTTTCCGAGCGCCTGAAGAATTACGAGGAGATGGTGCGCAAGTTCGAGACGGACCGCGCGACCAAGTACGGCTCGCTCGAGAAAGGGCTTAAAGACGCCACCGAGCAGACGGCCAAGCTCGCCTCCTCGACCGAGGGCTTGCGCGCCTTGATGGACAACTCTCGCGCGCGCGGCCAGTGGGGCGAGCGCATGGCCGACGACATCCTGCGCGCCTCGGGGCTTGCCGAGGGCGTCCAATACCGCAAGAACCGCGCGCTCGACACGGCCGCCACGCGCCCCGACTTCACCTTCCTGCTCCCCGAAGGCAAGAAGCTCAACATGGATGTGAAGTTCCCGCTCGACAACTGGCTCAAGCTGCTCCACGCCGCCAACGACGACGACCGCGCGAAGCTCAAGAAGGACTTCGAGCGCGACGTCAAAAATCGCATCAAGGAGCTCCAGGGCCGGGGCTACATCAGCGTCGAGGAAGGCACGCTCGACTACGTCCTTCTCTTCATCCCCAACGAGCAGGTGTACGGCTTCATCCAGGAGAGCTATCCCGGTCTCGTCGACGACGCCTTGGCCCAGAAGGTCGTCCTGTGCTCGCCCTTCACGCTCTACGCCGTCCTCGGTGTCATCCGCCAATCGTTCGACAACTTCCACTTCGCTCAGGCGACCCAGGAAGTGCTCAAGCTCATCTCGAACTTTTCCGCCACCTACGAGACCTTCAAGGCCCGCTTCCAGAAACTCGGTGAGCAGATGGGCAAGGCGAGCGAGCTCTACACCGACATCGAGCAGACCTCCTTCAAGCGCCTGGACGCCTCGGTGGCCAAGATCGACCGCGTGCGCAAGGGCGAGGAAAAGCCCGAGGCGCCCAAGCTGCCCGCCGACCTGGGTTAGATCCGCAGGCTCTTCAGCGAGTCGATCAACTCGGCGGCGTCCGCGACCCGGTGCTTGGGGTCCGCGGCCAAGGTGGCGGCGAAGAGAAACTCCACCTCCTTGGGCAACTCGGGCGCCAGAAACTGCGGCGGCGCGTACTTCATGCGCTCCTTCTGCGCGAGGAAGTCCGGGCCCTGGAACGGCAAAGACCCGGTCATCGCCTGATATAAGCAGACGCCTAAAGCGTAAATGTCGGAGGTTTTGGCGCAGCGTCCCAGGTGCTGCTCCGGCGCCATGAACGCGGGCGTGCCCGAGGCTTCGATGTTGGTCAGGCGCGTGATCGTCTCCTTAGCCTCGCGCGCGATGCCGAAGTCCATGACCTTCGCGTAGCCGGCGGAGTCGATCATGATGTTCGACGGCTTGAGGTCGCGGTGCAGGACGCGGGCGCGGTGCGCGCAGGCGATCGCCTCGCACACGAAGGTGAACACCTTGACGCACTCGGCCAGCGGCAGGCGCCCGCGGCGCTGGAGCACCGAGGACAGCGGCTCCCCGTCGACGAAGTCGAAGACCAGGAAGAGGCCGTCTTCGTTCTCCACGACCTCGTGGATGGAGACGATGTAAGGATGCGACAGATGGGAGATGATCTTCGCCTCGGACAAAAACGCGTCCCGGGAGCCTTCGCCCTTGGCGATTTCCGCGCGCATCGACTTGATCGCGACCTTTCTGCCGAGCGAATGATCGAATCCTTCGAAGACCAGACCCATGCCGCCTTCGCCGATTTTCCCTTTAAACTCGTAGCGTCCGTTCAGGAGGCCGGAAACCGGGGCCGGCGGCGGCGCGCGCGTCGGCCCCGGTGAGCGCGCTTGCGTCGGGATGGGGGGCGCGCCCGGTCGCGTCCAAGCGGCGGCGAAGGAGGGCCGCTCGGGAGCGGAACGCCTTCGGCCGAAGAAGTAGCCGAGGCCGCCGACGACCAGGCTCACGATCAGCGCGAGAAGGAGGAGGGGCGACAGGTCCGGCGCCGGCGCGGATGCCGGCTTGTCCGCGGCGCCGGCCCAGTTTCGGGGCGCCTGCGGCGTCGCGGGCGCCTGACGCGCGGCGGAGGGAGCGGCTTCCGTGGCGGCGTCCGGGACGGAGCGCAGCAGGCGTACGGGACCGGGCGGAGCGTCGGGTGGCGGCGAGTCGGAAGACGGGACGACGAAGCGGGCAAGGCGCATTTGCGCTTTTTTGCCTTCGCCGACTCGAGCCCAGACGTGTCCGGGCGGCGGCGTGCCCAGCCCGCGCGAGGCGTGATCTTCGGGGCATGGGCCGGTCGTTTCGCCGTAGAAATTTCCCGCCGAGTCGCGTTCGGTCAGTATGACGAAGGCGCACGCGCGGCCGCCGGGCGCCCGGGGATCGGATATCTCCCGACCGCCGTCGGGGCGCGGGCCGTCGGGAAAACGCTCGGGCGCGAGGCGGCCGTCGGGCAGGGAGCGGATCGCGGGCAGGGACGCCCCCTCGATCGCCGGCCCGTCGTAGGCGATCCCGCCGGGGCCGTGGCGCAGGAGCCGCTCGGCCTTGTAGACGCGAGGGCGACCGGTCACGGGCAGCCACACGGTGCCGCGCGGCGGCGGGGGGAGTTGATCGGGGTAGCGGGCGGATTCCGGGCAGGGCGCCGGGCGCGGCTCATTGAGCCAGTCGGCGTAAAAGCACTGTTGGGGAGCTTGAGCCCGGAGGGTCGACGCCGTCAGCGTCGAGAGCGCGAAGACCACGCCGAAAATCATGAGGTAGTGTAGGGCCCCTCCCGGGGCCTGTCAATGCCGCGGAAACCGTAGTCAAAGAGAGACCCCCCGGTCCTTTTAGGACCGGGGGGTCTTTTTTATTGCCCGTCGCTGGCTCTGAGTTAGAGCTTGACGACTCCGGCAGCCTTCGGGCCCTTATCGGTCTGAAGGAGATCGAACTGAACGGCCTGGTTCTCGGAAAGGGAGCGGAAGCCGTCGGACTGAATCGCGCTGTGATGCACGAACACGTCCGCGCTACCGTCGTCGGGGGTGATGAACCCGAAGCCCTTCTGATCGTTGAACCACTTCACTTTGCCTTGCATGCTTGTACACCTCGTATTACGACTTGCCCGAGCCCCTCGGCGAGGCCTTCTCGTCGACGAATCGACGAGAACTGAAAAAATTATAGCACGAGGCATTCGTCCGTCAAGTGCCATTTATTAGCGGTTGGGGGGGTTATTTTGACACCCCCCGTAGGGCCTAGAAAAGACCTAGATGAGGCTATTGGATGGCACTGGATGGCGGTAGATGGACGAATTTCCCGAGGCAAGGCGCCGCAAAGGCCTCTGAATCGACCTGTGGGGTGTTTTTTAGGACTTCGGGGACATCAAGCGCACACGGCGCCGCTTCTCGGCGGCGGCCCAGCGTTCCTTGTCCCCCGGGGTCTCGAGGGTAAGTCCCGGGACGGGGGCAGGGCGGCCGTTTGAGTCCACGGCGACCATGGTGACGAGGCAGGAGTTGGTGTGCACGCGGCGGCCGCCCGGCATGTCCTCGGCGTAGACCTCGACGCCGATCTCCATCGAGGAGCGTCCGGTGTGGTTGACGCGGGCGTTGGCGATGAGGAAGGTCCCCACGCGGATGGGGACCAGGAATTCAACGCGCTCCATGGCGACGGTGACGACCGGCTTGCCGGCGTGGCGCATGGCGCACACGGAGGCGGCTTTGTCGACCATCTGGAGGACCTTGCCGCCGAATACGGTGCCGTGCATGTTCGCGTCGGGCGGGAACATCAGGTCCGCGACGTCTGAAATCGAGTCACGAACTGGCTTTGAGGCGAGCCCGTCGATTTTCTTCTTAGCGGGCATACTTGGCGGGCCGGCGGTCCTGGAACAGGTCGCAGGCCGGGTGGACCTTCTTATTCTTGGCGGTCCAGGCGTCGATCGTGACCACCGCGGCGGAGGGGGCGTCGGGCCCGAGGCGGACCAGTAAGGAGCCGTTGGGCGAGCAGATCTGGGACTGGCCGATGTAGCGTAGGCCGCGCTCCACACCCACGCGGTTGGCCGTGGCGGAGAAGACCCGGTTCTCGAGAGAGCGGATCTTCATGCCTTCGGGCGCCCAGGGGAGCACGAGATTCGAAGGGTGGGCGATGATCTCGGCGCCCAAGAGGGCCAAGGTCCGGGCCGACTCGGGGAAGAACCAGTCGAAGCAGATCATGGGGCCGACCTTCACGCCCTTGACCTTCTCGACCCAGAAGCCGGTGTTGCCGGGGGTGAAATACTTCTTCTCGCCGCCGAAGAGATGGGTTTTGCGGTAGACGCGGCTCTTGCCGCCGTCGACGAGCACCGCGGAGTTGTAGAGCTTGGTTCCGGCCTTCTCCGGGAAGCCCGCGACGATCGCGCAGCCGTGGCGCACCGAGTAGGCCTTGAGCAGCGAGACGAGCGGTCCGTCGGCGGTCTCGGCGCACTTCTTCGCCTCGGCCTTGGTCTTGAAGTTGTAGCCCGCGGCAAAGAACTCGGGGAGCACCCAGAGGTCCGCCGATTGGTGGTCCATCTCCTCAAAGCACGCCTTGAGGTTTTGGGGCGCCTTCAGGAACTTCGGAGAGTTTTGTACGACGCCAAGGCGGAATTCCATGGCGGCGATCATACCAGAAATGGTGCCAGGCCTCCCACTTTCCCACTTTTCCTATCGGAGTCCTGGCGCAAAAGTGGGAAAGTGGGAGGCCTCACACCAAAACGAAGAAGTCCGCCTCCCTGGGAAAAGAGGCGGACTTCTACCGTCGAACCGCGGTTGGGGAGGCGTTACTTCCCGTTTCCGCGTCGCGCCGTCTTCCGGGATCCCAGCTTTCGCCGGGTAGGAGGAGGAAAGCGCCTTGTGTTAAGAGGATAGCCGCGAAGCGGCTCCCCGGGGAGGGTCGGCGGCCCCGTGTCCGTATAGGCCTAAAGTCCTATATCCGGATTGAGCCTTCCTTTATAGAATCCGCGGGTGAAGAAAGAAGCGCTCTCCTGGTGGCGGATGCACCTCGAAGACGACCCGCGCCGTCCTCACTCCCAGGTCAAGACGCAGATCGACGGTGTCGAGCGTTTCGTGCGCTTGGAGCCGCGCTCGCGCGTCCTCGATCTCGGCTGCGGTTCGGGACGGCGCACCATCGAGCTCGCGCGCCGCGGCCATCGCGTGGTCGGCCTCGACCCGGACGAGCGCGCGCTGTCCTCGGCCCGCGCCGCGGCTAAGGGCGAGAAGCTCAACATCCATTTCACGAAGGCGGACACGGCGGCGATTCCTTATCGCGCCGAGATCGACGCGGTGGTCTGCCTCGACGGCGCCTTCGGCCAGTCGCCGAGCGACCGCGACGACCTGCATTGCCTTGAGTCGGCGCGCAAGGCTCTCAAGCCCGGCGGGCTTCTGCTCATCGACAGCCTCAACAAGGAGTGGCTCATGCGCCACTTCGAGCCGAATTTTTGGGAGCAGCCCGAGGAAGCCAAGGGCGCGGTCGTGCTCGATCAGATCAGCTTCGACTTCGAGAGCGGGCGGCTCAACAACCGCCGCGTGATCGTCGGCGCCGACGGCAAGCGCGTGCCGTCGTTCGTGAGCGTGCGCGTCTACACTTTGACTGAGCTCAAGGCGCAGCTCGAGCGGGCGGGCTTCATCTACCATCAGAGCTGGGGCGGCTTCGACGGTTCGGCGTACGGAATGGAGAGCGCGCGCGTGATCGTGCTGGCCGAGCGGCCGCGCGACGAGAAGAAGCCCGCGAAGAAGGACGACGATCTGCCGAAGGCGATCCGGATCAAAGGGAGAAAGTGATGAGAGGATTTCTGCTCGCCGCCTCGCTGCTCGCCGCGACGGGCGCCCTAGCCCAGGCCCCGGGGTTCGCCGCACCTCGCATCGACTTTACGACCTTCAAGTTGCCCAACGGCATGCGCGTCGTGCTCTCTCGCGACGCTTCCGTTCCCGTGGTCGCGACCACGATGATGGTCGATGTGGGCGGCCGTCACGAGGTGCCCGGTCGCTCCGGCTTCGCTCACCTCTTCGAGCATATGATGTTCGAGGGCTCCAGGCATGTGCCCAAGGGCGGCTTTGATCGCACGCTCGAATCGTTCGGCGGCGACAACAACGCCTCGACTCACGAGGATTTCACCTTCTACTACGAAGAGTTGCCCTCCAACGCTCTCCCCGTCGCGCTGTGGCTCGACGCCGACCGCGTCGGCGCGCTGAGCGTCACGCCCGAGGCGACGAAGAACCAGATCGAGGTGGTCAAGGAAGAGAAGCGCATGCGCGTCGACAACGAGCCCTACGGTTCGATGCTGTATGTGGACATGGGCTCGCGCACCTTCTCCAACTGGCAGAACTCCCACCCGACGATCGGCTCCTTCGAGGACCTCGACGCGGCGTCTCTTAAGGATGTGCGCGCGTTTTTTGAGGCCTACTACTCGCCCGACAACATCATCCTGGGCATCGTCGGGGACATCGACCTGGCGAAGACGCGCGAGCAGGTCGAATCTTATTTCGGCTCTCTGCCGGTCAAGGCTCGTCCGAAGCAGGCGGACCGGACCGAGCCGGCGCCGGCGGGGGAGACCGTCGTGAAGCTGACCGACGCGCACGCCAAGCTTCCGGCGCTGGGATTTACCTGGAAGAACGGGCCCGAGCGCGGCAGCGACGACTACTACGCCTTGATCCTGCTCGGCCGGGGACTGTTCTCCGGCAAAAGCTCCCGGCTCTACCAGAAGCTCGTAAAGGAGTCGCAGGTCGCGGTGTCGCTCGACGGAGGCCTGGGCTTTCCGCTCGCCGACGCCGACGAGTACAAGGCGCCGGGCGCGTTCGGCGGATTCGTCGTGCATAAGCGCGAGAAGACCGCCGCCGAACTCAAGGGCCTCATCGAAGCCGAGATTTCCTCCGCCGCCAAGGACGGTCTTACCGCCGCCGAGCTCGACCGCGTGAAGACGAAGTTCCGCTCCGATTGGCTACGCGGCCAGGAGACCCGTCTCGGCCGGGCTCAGCGCCTGCTCTACGCCGCCCTGCTCGACGGCGACCCCGAGGCCGCCAACCAAGAGCTGTCCCGCTTCATGGCCGTGACGCCCGATCAAATCCGCCGCGCCGCCGCGTCCCGGCTCGTGCCGGCGGCCTCGACCTGGTTCGAACTTTCCGCCGGAGGCGCCGAATGATCGCTTCGCTCAGTTTTCTCTACACGACGCTGTTGGGCGCGACGGTGGTCGCCGCAGCATTACCCGTCGACATGACCAAGGCTCCTGAGGTCGCGCCGATGCGCGCGGTGACGCTGCCGGCCCGCGCGGAGTGGCGTCTCAAAAACGGAATGACCGTCGTCCTCGTCGAAGACAAGCGCGTGCCCCTCGTGACCGCGCGTTTGGCCGTGGCCGGAGGCGAGGCCACGATCGCGGCCGAGGACGCGGGCCTGGGCGACGCGCTGGCCGAACTTCTGACCGACGGGACGGCGACCAAGACCTCGAAGCAGATCGCCGACGCGGCCGAGTTGTTCGGCGGCGCGATCTCCGCGGGTGCCACGCCGGACGCGATCGTCGTGCACGCCACCGCGCTCGCCGACAAAGCCGACGCGATGACCGCGCTTCTGGCCGAGGTCGTGCGCGCGCCCTCCTTCCCTGAATCCGAGGTCGCCCTGCGCAAGGCGAACATGAAGGAGGAGCTCGCCGCCTCGCGCGCCGAGAGCGACTTTCTCGCCGGGGTCGCCTTTTACAAGAAGATCTTCGCGGGCCATCCGTACTCCGTCACCTCACCGACCGACGCCTCCATCGAGCGCATCGGCCGGGATCGCGTCGTCGCCGCGTACAAACGGCTGTTCACGCCGCGCGCCGCGCTGCTCGTGCTCGTCGGCGACATCACGCGCGCGAAGGCCGAGGCGCTCGTCGCGGCCAACTTCGGCTCGTGGACGGGTGGGCCGGGGGCCACGGACGCGCCTCCCGTGGCCGGCGCCAAGTCCGAGCGAACGGTCTATCTGCTCGACCGCCCCAAGTCGAGCCAGGTGTCCTTCATTCTGGGCAACGCCGCCGTGCGCGAGGACAATCCGGCTTACTTCGATCTGCTCGTCGCCAACCAGGTGTTGGGCGGCTCCTTCTCCTCGCGCCTCGTGCGCGATATCCGTGAGACCAAGGGCTACACCTACAGCATCGGCAGCCGACTTGAGCAGCGCTTGACCGGCTCGATTTTCAAAGTCCGCACCCCCGTGCGCACCGAGGTCGCCGAGCCCGCGCTATCGGCTATTCTCGATCACCTTAAGAAGCTCCGTGAAACGCAGCCCACGGCTGATGAGCTCAAGCAGGCCAAGGCGTATCTCGCGGGCAGCTTCGCACGCACCCTCGAAACTCAAGACGGCGTCGCAGACGCCGTGCTCAAGCTTCGCCTGCGCCGCTTACCCGACGGCTGGTACGACAGCTATGTGGACAAGGTCCAGGCCGTCACCGGCGCCGGGGCCAAGCGCGCCGCCGAGATCTTCATCCGGCCAGACGAGATGACGATCGTGGCCGTCGGCGACGCCTCGAAGACGGCCGGCGTCCTGGCCAAGTTCTCCAAGAAGCCGGTCGTCACCGTTGACCAAGACGGGAACTGACGCGCGCGGCGTCCTCCTCCCCGCGCTCGGCGCGGGCGCGTCGTTGTCGGCGATGATCTTCGCCTCGCGCCTGCCCGCGACGCTCGACTTCATTCTGCCCCGTCGGGCCGGTTGGTTCTTATTCGAGTCAGGGCTCGCCGTGCTTTCGCGACCTTCCGGTCGTGAAATCTTCTCAATAGGCGTCTCGCTGCTCTTCATCGGCGCGCTCAGTCGCTTCGCATTTCTGATCGGCGGCGCGGTTCGCGGCCGCAAATGGTCCGCCAGAGACTTTTTATTGCGCGGACTTAAGATCGCGCTCGTCCTTGCTCTGATGCGCGTATCGTTCACCATTTGGTTCGAGGTCTCGCAAAAGGTCTGGTTTCCGTTCGGCTCGATGAACGCCTTCGAGCCTTTCGCGAACTTCATCGTCTGCTCCGCGATCGCCTTCATGACGATGCGCACCTCCGTGCGCCTGCTCGGCGCCAAACCGCCTTCCTTCGTCCCAGAGCTCGCGCCGTGGGCTTCTGGAGCTGCTGCGGCGGCGGTATTGGCCTGGGCCGGCTGCGGCGCGTGGACTTCGCCGGTGCCCGCGCGCGACGCCGCGGCGCCGCGTCGCGTGTTCGTCGTCCTGACTGAAGAGGAGGGGCGCCCCGGGCAAACGGCTTACGACATCCCCGCGCCGCCGGTCGCCGCGGTTTTAGACTCCTTGGAACGCGGTCTGGGCAAATCCTCCGCGGGAAAACTGCAGACTTTGCGGTTCTTGTACGAAGCGCGGGCCAAGCTCATGGACGCAGATGGCCTACGCCGCGTGCTGCTCGCCGGAGCGCGTCAGGACGATCTCGCGCGCTCGCTGTTGCTCGCCCACCTGTCCGTTGCGGCTCCCGGCGCCGGCGCGGTCGCCGCGCTCGGCGCGCTCGCCGACGAAAAGACTTACCGGATTGGACCGATGGGGGCCTCGCGTTTGGCGCTCGCCTACGCTCGCCTCGGCGAGCCCGCGCAGGCCGCGGCCTGGGCCAGGAAGGCGGGCGAGGGCCCGCGCGGAATTCCCGCGGGCCTGCTCGATCTCACCACCGGCGGAGCCAGCAGGCCCGGCCTCGTGGCGGGGCGCGTCGACGGTTTACGCCCCGCGCGCGTCGCGCTGTACCGCAAAAGCGATCCCGCGGCGCCTTACCTCCTCGACGCCGCGGGTCTCGTCGCGTCGACCGTGCCTGACGCGAAAGGGCGATTCTCATTTACGGGTCTGCAGTCCGGGCGTTACTATCTCGCGCTCGCGTTCGATTCGGCGGACGCGCCGCGAGGGGAGATCCGGGTTTCCGGGCATCGCGGCGATCTCTCGCTCGACGCCCGAAAAGCGTCCCTGGACCTCCCCCCGCTCACGATAAAGCTTACTTCGCGCTGACCTTGTAGATGGACCCGCGGTGCAGCACCGTCACCTCGGTGCCAAGTGCTAGGAAGCGCGCCAGGCCGGGTTCCTTGGCCAACAGTTCGAAGTATTCCTTGCTCCGCGCCGTCACCGCGACCGTCTTGAGCGCAGCCGCCTCGTCGGTTTCGGCGTCGGCGTCCGTCCAGGTTCCGGCGCGGAGGTAGAAGGTCTTATCTCCCACCGTGCGCGTCTCGACCGCGACGATGCCCCGGCCCTTCATGTCGTCGCGCGCCTTCTTCTCGAGCTTACCCAGCATCATCGCCGGAGCCGATGCCGGCTCGTCGCTCTTGGCCTTCATCCCCGAGCCGCGCACCGCTCCCGCGGCGCGCCCGCTCATTTCGGCGAACACCAGCGAGTCCGCCTGAGCCTCGCTCGCCGCCGCCGGCCCGCCGCCGAAGCCGCTCGCCATCGCGTTTCGCGACAGCATGTCGAAGCGGCGCCGGCCTTCATTCTCGGCGCGGCGGATGTCGGTTCCCTCCTCCGTGACGAGGAAGGAGGTATAGGGCGTCACGATTCCGTGCTTCTTGGCCAGGCGCACGATTGAGCTTACGACCTCGGGATCCGCGGGCTTGCCCGACATGCGGATCAAGTCCAGCTCATGGCCGATTTTCTGCGACGCCCACAGGCGGGGAAGAAAGGAGTTCTTCGAGTTTTCCGCGGGGAGCTCGAGCGGGAACTCAAAGCGCGCGGGCTTCCCGTTCGCCTTGCCCGTCACCACGAGCGTCCCCTTGCCCGCTCCGCGGAAGCGGCCGTAAAGGGCGAGCTCGCCTCCATGGAACAGATCGGGTACCGGTTTCGGGTACACCTGATCGACCTCGACGCCGCTCCACTCGAGCTTCACATCGGTCAGCGCGGGCCGCGACACCTTTTGGTACAGGGAAGAAACCTTCGCCTCGATGTCTTCGTTCGGCGCGACGTAGTCGCGCGCTCCGCGGCCGGCGTCGGCGAGCTTGTCGAGGAGTAGGGTGTTCACGTCCGAGCCCACGCCGAATGAGAACACGCGGGCGCGCAAAGTCGCGTTGGCCTCGGCGGCCTTGCGCAACAGGGCGCCGGGATCGGTCTGCCCGATCGTCGGCACGCCGTCGGTCAGGAAGAACAGCATCGGCGTCTGGCCTTCGGCGCCGTGCAGGAGCTTGAGACCCTCGTCGAGACCGGCCTCGATGTTCGTGCCGCCGGCGGCCTCGATGCGCTCGATGTAGCGTTTGGCGCGCGCCTTGTTCTCAGGCGTCGCGGCGAGCAGGGCGTTATCGTCGAGCGCGTTCCAGTCGGTGGCGAAATCGACGATACCGAAGCGATCCTGCGCATTGAGGCGGTCGACGCACCACGCGACGGCCTTCTTAGCCTGGTCCATCTTTCCGCCCTCGGTCATCGAGCCGGAGCGGTCGACGACGAACACGACGGCTTTGGGCGCGGCCTTCGCTTCGGCCTCGATCTTAGGAGACAAGGTCAGCAGGAAGGTGCCGTCCTCGCCGCTCTCGCGGTAGGCGAGAACGCCCGCGGCGAGCGGATCCTCGCGCATCGAGAAAGTCAACGCGAGGTCCTGGGGGCCGGCCGAGCCTTCTTCATAAGTGACCAGGGCGCCGTGCTCGCCGTCGCGCACGATGCGCGTGTCGGCGTTGGACGACAGGATCGTTCGCAGCGGACGCGTCGTCTTCAGGGTGATGCGGGCCGAGGCTCGGCCGCCCTCGCCTTGCGCGAAGCGGGCGGAGCGCATCGGCACCGAGAGCGACACGAGCCCGCCGTTCTTTGGCAGGGTTTGCGTCATTTTAAGGGTCGCGACGATCTCGCCGCGAGGCTCGATGGGGAATACCTTCGCGCGAAACATCCGCTCGCCGATGAGTTCGAGCAGGCCAGGGTCGATCGCGCGGCTGACGATGCTCTGGTAGATCGAAGAGGCCTGCGACGCCTCGAGCAGTTCTCCCTTGGTTTCTTTGCCGCCGATCACCATCGAAAATCCCGACAGTGACGCGTCAGCGGGTAGCGGCACCATGAGGACCCCCTCCAGGCGCTGGTCGGTGGGATTGCGGAAGACGATGCGGTAGGACAGTTCGGCGACTTGGTCGGTCACCGTGCCCTCGACATGATAACCGGTCATCGTGACGGGCGAGGCGTCCGGCGGGAGCACGGGTGAGGGGCGGGGGCCGGGAACCGGCAGGGGCAATGGATGAGGCGTCGGGCCGGGCATGAACGGATGCGGAATGGGCTGGCCGGGCAGAAAGCGAAAAAGCGCTGAGGTGACGCCGATGGGCCAGGCGAGAAGCTGTTGGGCGGGGGCGGGAACGGCGAGACCGAGAAGCAGCAGAACCGTCAGGGAAGGGCGTTTCATGTGACCTCCGAATCACGGGTTATGACTCCCGGGGTTTCGGAATGTTCCGGAGCGAACGCCTATTCGGCGGGCTTGACGACGACCGGCTTGGAGGTCATCGGGACGGCCTTCACGCGCTCGGTGTAATCGTCGGAGTCCTTATAGAGGACGACGAGGAAGCGCTTGCGGTTTTCGACGGAGACGATGGCGCAGTTTCCTGGGCAGACGAGGAAGACGGCCATTTCCTTGGGAAAATCCACGGACGGGGGCTGATCGGGGAATCCCGCTCCGACCCAGGCGGCCTGCAGGGCTTCGGGCGTCTTCAGGGCGATGGCCTTGACCATGACGGCGGGCGTGCTCTTCTTGGCCTGAGACTTGGCCTTGAGCGCGCCGCGCGCCGATCCACTCCCGGCCGCTTGGCCGCCGAGCCCGACGGCGCCGCGAGTCGCCTGCAAAGTCATCACGTCGTCGTTCCCGGAATCCGCGCGGCTCCGTTCGTCGGAGTCTTTCTCGATGATCCTCGCGATGCCCATGCGCTTTTTCTCGTCCTCGAAATTCTTGTACAGGCGCTCGTTGATCGCGGAGCGCTCTTCCTCGGATCGGGCGAGGAAGGAGGAGGCGACATTGCCGTCGGCGCCATCATGAGCGGCGGTCTGAGCGGCCGCGGGGGCCGCGACCGCGGGCGGGGCGACGGGCGCCGACTCGGCGAGGGCGGCGGCCTTGGCTCCTGCGTAGGCCGGCGCGTCTTCTAGGAGGCCGATGGGCTTTCCGGGCGCGGCGGCACGGCGGCCAGGAGGGGACACGGCGAGCTTATCGGCGGCGTCCTCCTTTTTGGCGGCAGGTGAGTCGAACGCTTTGGGCTCGGCGGATTCGGAGGCGACGCGGCCGCTCAAGTCCATCGAGGTCGGGACTTCAGCGGCCGTTTTCACCGCGACGCGGTCGTTGGTGCCGTCCCAGGCGATTTTCGGCTCAAGCTGGGCGGGTCCGTGCGCCTTATCCCAGACGACAAAGGCGACGATGGCCATCGACATCGCGGCGGCGACGGGGCGGTACGCCGGGGGTAGGAGCACCCAGTCGCGCGCGGGCTCGGTCTCCCGGGCGCGGCGGGCTTCGAGGCGAGCGCGAAAGCCGCCGGGCAGAGGTTCACGCGGCAGATCCTTGATCGACTGCGCGACGGCGCGCAGAGCTTCGAGCTCTTTCTGCAACTCAAGTGAACGCGACAGCTCGACCTCGACGGCCCGGCGCTCGGCGTCCGGAAGCGCGCCGTCGAGATAAGCGGAAAGTTTTTCGCGGATTTCGTCGTTCATACGGGGGCCTTGTCGAGCAAAAGCTTCAGTTTAGCGCGGGCGCGGAACAGGCGTGATTTGACGGTCCCGGCGGGTAGGCCGAGGACCTCGCCGATCTCGCCGTAAGATTTCTCTTCGATCTCGCGCAGGACGACGATGGCCCGGTCGTCCGAGTCGAGCTGCAGAAGCGCTTTTTGCACCACGGCGGCCGTGCCCTCCTTTTCTAGATTTTGATCAATCGGTGCGTCGTTACCCTTCGGCTCGAAATCAGGCTCGTCAGCATCCTTGTCAGGGCCGCCCATCACTCCGAACGAAATCGTCTTCCAGAATCCCCGGCTCTTCTCGGCCCGGACCCGGTTCTTCCAGGTGTTGACCGTGATCGTGTAAACCCAGGTCGAGAGCTTGCTGTCGCCGCGAAACTTCGGCAAGGCCCGCAGCGCCCGGATCAAGGCGTCCTGCGCGAGATCTTCCGCGTCCGAGCGGTTTCCGGTGAGGCGAAACGCCAGGTTGAAGACGAGCGGAGAATGCTCATCCAAAAATTCCTGTTCGGACACCGGTTGTTGAGACCCCGAGGGAGTCAGATAGTTCCTTTAACCTTAGCGGGCGTAGGTCGCGACCTTCGCGGCGGTTTTGAATGGAACCCCGGTCAGGGCCTTCACGGCGTCGACCGTCGTGTCCGGAGACATCGCGATCATGACGAGGCCATCCTTGGTCAGGTCGAAGGTCGCGAGCTCGGTGACGATGGTCGAGACGACGCCCTTGCCGGTGAGCGGCAAGGTGCACTGCGGCAGAATCTTGGGCTTGCCGTCCTTGGTGGCGTGCTCCATGGCGACGATGACGCGCTTGGCGCCGGCGACCATGTCCATGGCACCACCCATGCCTTTGACCTTCTTGCCCGGAATCATCCAGTTGGCGAGGTCTCCGTTGACGGCGACTTCCATCGCGCCGAGCACGGTCGCGTCGAGGTGCCCGCCGCGAACGATCGCGAAGGAGTCGTGGGAGCCGAAGTAGGAGCAGCCGGGGAGCTCGGTGACCGTCTCCTTGCCGGCGTTGATGAGATCGGGGTCCTGCTCGCCCTCGTGCGGGTAAGGGCCGTAGCCGAGCATGCCGTTCTCGGTGTGGAGCGTCACCTCGACGCCCTTGGGCAGGTAATTCGGGATGAGAGTGGGAATTCCGATCCCGAGATTGACATAGGAGCCGTCCTGGAGCAAGGTCGCGGCTTGCTTCGCGATCACGACGCGGGAGTCCTTGGGCTCAGACATGGGCGGCGGCCTTCCTCACGGTGAGTTTCTCGATCGGCTTCTTGTACGACGCGCCTTTAAGCACGCCGTCGACGAAGATCCCGGGCGTATGGATGTGCTCGGGGTGCAGGCCGCCGACCTCGACGAGCTGCTCGACCTCGGCGATCACGCATGTCGCCGCGGTCGCCATGACCTGGTTGAAATTGCGGGCCGTCTTGCGGTACTCGAGGTTGCCGAGCACGTCGCCCTTGTACGCCTTGATGAAGGCAAAATCGCCCTTGAGCGGCTTCTCGAACACCATCCAGCGGCCGTCGATTTGGCGCGTCTCCTTGCCCTCGGCAATCGGAGTGCCGTAGCCGGTGGGGGTGAAGAATCCGCCGATGCCCGCGCCGCCCGCGCGCAGACGCTCGGCGAGCGTGCCCTGCGGGTTCCACTCGACCTCGAGCGTTTTGGTGAGAGTCATTTCCTCAAAAGCTTTGCACTCGCCGCCGTAGGACATGATCATCTTGCGGACCTGGCCGTTCTTGAGCAAGGTGCCGATGCCGAATTCGTCGAGACCGGCGTTATTTGAGACGAGGGTCAGATTCTTGGCGCCGGAGTCGCGCAGGGCCGCGACGAGATTCTCGGCGATACCGCAGACGCCGAAGCCGCCGAGCAGGATCGTGTCGCCGTCTTTGACGCGCGCGGCCGCTTCAGCGGCGGTGGCGATGGTTTTGTTCATCGGGGTGGTGCGCTCCGTGGAGACGGATGTCGTAGATCAGAAGCAGGCGACGGCAGGCCTCGTAGCCGGAATAGATGACGAGGAGGAACGACAGAGCGGGCATGGCGTCGAAGACGAGGCCCTTGGGCAGGCCCAAATAGCGCAGGACCGTGACGACGACGCCCAACGCGAGCGAAGCGAGGGTCATGGCCGCGGCTTGACGCCAGGTGAACGACCACCAAAGTCGCCAAACGGAGGGTCGCGCGAGCGAAGTGCTCATGAGGCGATTCTATCAAAAGAAAGCGGCCCGCCTCTCGCGAGGCGGGCCGCCGTTCGGGCGTCTTGAGTTTAGGCGGTGACCAACGCCTTCTTGGAGCCCTTGCCGAGCACGAGCTCGCGCAGAGCGTCCGCCTTGTCCGTGAGCTCCCACGTGAACCCCTTCTCGGTGCGGCCGAAGTGGCCGTAGGAAGCGGTCTGGCGGTAGATCGGGCGGCGCAGCTTGAGGGTGTCGATGATGCCCTTGGGCGTCATGGGGAAGAGCTTGCGGACCGCGGCCTCGATGCGCGCCTCGTCGGCGACGCCGGTGCCGTGCGTGTCGAAGTACACGCCGACGGGCTCCGCCACGCCGATGGCGTACGCGAGCTGGACCGTGCACTCCTCGGCGAGACCGGCGGCCACCACGTTCTTGGCGATGTAGCGCGCCATGTAGCAGGCCGAGCGGTCGACCTTCGTCGGATCCTTACCGGAGAACGCGCCGCCGCCGTGCGGGGCGCGGCCGCCGTAGGTGTCGACGATGATCTTGCGGCCGGTCAAGCCGGTGTCGGAGGCGGGGCCGCCGACGACGAACTTACCGGTGGGGTTGATCAGGAAGCGCGTCTTGTCGTCGATGAGGCGCTTGCCCAAGACGGGGCGGATGACGGTGTCGATGATCTCCTTGCGCGACTTCTCGGTGATCTGGTTGCCGGTCTTGTCGAGGATCTCGGGACCGTGCTGGGTCGAGAGGACCACGGTGTCGACGCGGACGGCGCGGCCGTCGAGATATTCAACGGAAACCTGGGATTTCCCGTCCGGTCCGAGGTAGGGGAGCGTGCCGTTCTTGCGGACTTCGGCGAGCTTCTTGACGAGCTTGTGGGCGAGCATGATCGGAAGGGGCATCAGCTCTTCGGTCTCGCGGCAGGCGTAGCCGAACATGATGCCCTGGTCGCCGGCGCCGCCGGTGTCGACACCCTGGGAGATGTCGGGGGACTGCCGGCCGATGCCGTTGAGGATGGCGCAGGAGGCCGAGTCGAACGCGTACTCGGGGCGGGTGTAGCCGATCTCCTTGATGGTCTGGCGGACGATCTGGTCGATGTCGAGCATCGCCTTGGTGGTGATCTCGCCGCCGACGACCACGAGGCCGCGGCCGACGAAGGTCTCACAGGCGACGCGGCTCATGGGATCGATCGCGAGCACGGCGTCGAGGACGGCGTCGGAAATCTGGTCGCACACCTTGTCGGGATGGCCTTCGCTCACCGATTCGGAGTTGAAGAAGTACTTGCCCTTACGCATGATTTGAGTCCTCCAAGCCGTGACTTTGGGCGGCTGAACCGCCGCACGGCTGAAGGACAATTATAGCAGAATCGCCCGGCCTCCGTCGACGAAGAGGACGAAAATCAACCCCGGCGGAAGGCGCGGGCGGTCATCACCGCCGCGAGGAACGCGGTCAGGTTTTGGACCAGGTAGCAGAGGTACATCAGGTACTTCGACTCGGACCCGGCGGGGATCCCGAAGTAGTGGGGCAGGATGAGCCAGCCCGCCAGGACCTCGGCGGCCATGACCGCCGCGAGTGCCAGAAAGCCCTTCCAGCGCGTCAGCTTGGAGCGGCGCAACAGCGCCAGCGCGAGCCCGCTCGCCCCGAGCGCCGCGAAAGAGAACGCGGCGAGCGGCCCGAGCGCCAGAGCCGCGCCGCCCACGGGGATCGCGGCCAAGGTCGAGAGCGACCAGATCCAGATCGTCCGGGTGCCGACGAAGCCCCACGCCATCGCCTCGGATGC
>JAYTIP010000248.1:0-10607 GCA_043731745.1 Elusimicrobiota bacterium
TGGTCAAGCCCAAGGGCATCTACCTCAAGAACGACCACAAGGTGCGCTCGCTCGAGGGCCTGCCGCTCGAGTGTAAGACGCTCATGGGCACCGTGCCCGAGCGCGTTCCGATCACGGAGAACGGGCTGCGCTTCGCCGCCCCGCTCGGCGAAGGACAGAAGACCGGTCACTACTTCGACCAGCGCGAGAACCGGGCCTTCCTACGCCCTTACTTCGAGGGCCGGGCGGTTCTCGATCTCTACTGCTACACCGGCGGCTTCGCCATCGCCGCCGCCAAGGCGGGGGCGAAGTCGGTGCTGGCGCTCGACAGCTCGGGCCCCGCGATCCAGCTCGCGCGCGAGAACGCGAAGTTCAACGGTGTGGACGGAGTCGTGTCGTGCGACGAGGGCGACGCCGAGGTCGTGCTCGAGTCCTTCGCGCGCGGCCAGCAGCCGTTCAAGCCGGACATGATCGTCTTAGATCCGCCGAGCCTGGTGCCCGCCAAGAAGCATCTGCCTCAGGCCCTGCGCCTGTACACCAAGCTCAACAGCCAGGCGATGCGCGCCTTGCCCAAGGGCGGGCTTCTCGTGAGCGCGACCTGTTCGCACCACGTCTCGCGCGAGGACTTCGTGCTCATGCTGCGCAACGCCCAGGCGAAGGCCGAGCGCCCAATCCGCTTCGTAGCACTGCGCGGCCAGGCGCTCGATCATCCGATCCTGCTCTCGATGCCGGAGACCGAGTACCTGCACTTCGCGCTGATGGAGATGCTCTAAAAGCCATGGAAGAGACTCACTTGGAGGAGGATAAGTCCTCCAAGTTCTCGCCGTCGAAGCTCTCGGTCTATCAGAATTGCCCGAGGCGCTACCAGTACCGCTACGTCGACAAGATCTCGCGCCGCCGCAAGACGCCTGAGACCGTCGTCGGCGTGGCGGTTCACTCGGCGTTCGAGGAGCTGTACGCGCTCGTGACGGGCGGAAAAGTTCCGTCGCTTCCGGAACTGCAGGAGATCTACGAGCGCGAGTTCGAGACCGAGTGGGACGAGAGCGTCGTGGAGAAGGACGCTCGTTTCGTCAAGACGGATTGGAAGAAGGTCGGCCGCGACTGCGTCGAGCTTTACTACGAGGGCCACAAGCCGTTCTCCGCCGACCGCACCGTGGCGATCGAGAAGCGCGTCGGCTTTCCGGTCACCGTGGACGGACGGGAATACCGCATCGAGGGCTTCGTCGATCGATTGGCGCTCGCGCCGGACGGCGCCTTCGAGATCGTGGACTACAAGACCGCCAAGTCGCTGCCGAACCAGGAACATGCCGACGAAGATTGGCAACTCGCCCTGTACGAGCTCGCTGTGCGTCGCGAGTGGCCGGACACGAAGGAGGTCCGGCTCAAGTGGCATTATGTGCGCCACGGCAAGACCTTAGTTTCGGTGCGCGATGACGCCGCCCGGGCCAAGCTCCTCGTCGACCTGACCGCGCTGATCTCGAAGATCAAGCACGACCACGAGTTCCCGACGAAGCCGTCCACGCTCTGCGATTGGTGCGAGTACCGCGACCTGTGCCCGCTGTTTCGCGACGAGCAGCGCGTCGCGGCCCTGCCGCCCGAGGAGCGTGCCAAGGACGGGGCGGTAAAGCTTGTCGCGCGCTACGCGGAGATCGAGGACCGGCGCAAGCGTCTTAAGGATGACCTGAAGGTCGTCGAAGCCGAGCGCGAGCGCGTGGAGGAGGAGCTCTCCGATCTGGCCGAGAAGGAGAAGCTCGCCGTGATCGCGGGCGAGCGCGCCCAGGCCTCGGTAACGATCAAGACCGAGACGCACCTCCCCACCAAGACGGGCGACGCGGACAAGCACGAGGAACTGGAAAAGGAGGCGCGTAAGTCGCCGCTCTGGGAAGACGTCGCCAAGTTCGACGGCCATGCGCTTCTGGAGGGGCTCAAAACGCACCGCTGGACGGGAGAATTGCTGAGCGCGGCAGAGACTATGGTCGCGCGCTTCGGACGGCCCGAAACAAAGCGCACCGTGCGCCTGAAGCGCCGTGTCGACGACGACGACTAGGCCCGGCTCACATGGGCCGGCCGGGCGCGAGCGCCCGGCACAGAAGAGTTAAGGAAACTCCTTTATCTTCTAGTCGTACGCTTTGTCGGACCCGCCGATCCCGAGCTGCACCGAAAGGCTCATCCAGTCGGTCTTCAAACGGTCGTGCTGCGCTTCGAGTTCGTTCCAGCCGCGGTCGAACTCCAAAGCCTTGCCGCCCTTAGACTTTCGTGGGGAGCTTTTGTGGTGACGGGCCGACTTCGCCAGTGTTTTCTTCATGTCGTCCTCGCTCGCAGTATAGCCCCGGCTCCCGTTTTCGTCAACGGGTTTTTTCGTACGGCACTTCGGGGACGAAGGTGCGGCGAAGGTTGACGAGGGCGGTCAGCGCCGACGCGTCCTGAAGGTCGCCTCCCCAGCTCCCGTCGGCCCGGCGCAGCGCCAATATTTTCCGGCCGAGCAGGTCGCCGCTGAAGTAGCAGCCGCGCGCGGGCTCCACCATCCGGTAGCGCATTTCGCGGAAGCCCGCCGTGGCCCAGAGCAAAGAGCCGAGATCCGGCGACGCGCCGCTTTGCGCGCGCTCGATCAACTCGTCGAACAACTTTTTCGCGTCGCCTGGACCGGGGAGCCCCGCGTTGAACTCCATGATTGCGGTCGCGTAGTCCCGGATCGCCGCGTCCTTCGGGTCGGGAGCGCGGTCGGGGCAGGCGGAGGGACGGCCGCTCCGCTTCGGCGCCGTGAGTTCCGCCTTCGTCAGCCCCGTTTTTCCGAGCGCGTTGAGCACCACCGCGATCTCGAAGGCGCCGCAGCTCTTGTGCAGCGTGCTTTTCAGGCCCGGGCGCAGCTCCGAGCGGCACAGAAGGCCCGAGCGGTCGTCCTGCCCCGGGCGAGGGGTGACGGCCGCGAGCGCATAGGCGATCGCGTAATCCCGCGCGTCGCCGGACGGGCGACTCATCAGCCAGGAGCGCGCGGCTTGGGCCGCGGCGTCGTACGCCGCAACGGGCGGCTCGACCGAGCTCAACGCCTGCAAGGCGAGCGCGGTGGCGGCGAGGTCGTTGTTCCAAGAGCCGTTGGGGAGCTGGCGGCTCAGCAGCGCCCGCGAGGTCTCGCGCGTCGCGGCGTCCATCGCGCGGATCGTCTCGATCGAGTAAGGGCCGTCGCCGACGCCCGTGGGTCCGCCTCGCCCGCAGGCCGCGAAAACCAAGGCCGCCGCCAGCAATGGCGACGCCCGCGGGATCATTTCGCTTCCCGGAGCACGGCCTTGGCCTCGTCGAACGACTTGAGGCGCTCGTATAGCTCGGACATGCGGCGGCGATCGTCCGGATCGGCTTTCAGGCGGCGGGCCTCGGCCAAGGCGGCGAGCGCCGTTTTTCGGTCGCCCGTGTCGGACGCGAAGAGAGCGAGGTCGATGTGCAGCTGAGGATCGCGCGGCTCTTCTTTGAGCAGGCCGTCGAGGATCTCGCGCGCCTGCTTGTATTCCTTGATGTCCTCGCTGAGCAAGGCCGCTCGCTGGCGGTCCTGCAGGTCGGGCGTGCGGGCGAGGCCCTCGGCGATCGCGGCCAACGCGGCCGTGCGATCGCCGCGTTTGACTTCGAGGGCGGCGCGGTCAAGCCGCACGGAGGGATCTTCCGGAGCCTCTTTGACCAGCGAATCGACCAGCGCGGCGTCTTCGTCGTACGCGCCGAGATCGAGATACAGGGCGGCGATGCGGCGCCGGTCGTCGAGCGGCGGGGACAGCTTGAGGGCCGCGGCGAGGGCCACAATCGCTTCCTCGCGGCGGCCGGCGCGCTCCGCAAGCGTCGCGCGATCATATAAGGCGTGCGCGTCCTCGGGCACCTTCTCAAGCAAGACCTTGGCCTTGGCGAACTCCTTGATGTCGCGGTACATCGCGGCCATACGGCGCTTATCGTCGGGCCCCGGATTGAGCTCGGCTGCGGCGGCCAGTTGCTTCAGCGCCTCGCTCTTCTCGCCGCTTTGCGCCGCGAGCGAGGCGCGGTCGAGCCGAACGCTGAGATCGCGCGGCGCTTCCTGAATCAGTCCGTCGAGCAGGGCTCGCGCGGGCGGGTAGTCCTTGAGGTCCTGGTGGAGAAAAGCCATACGCTGACGCGTCACTGCGTCGGGCTTGAGCTTGGCCGCCTCCGCGAGGGTCATCAGGGACGACTCCCGGTCCCCGGCCATGGCGATGACGCAGGCCAGGTACAGGCGCAGGCGCGGCTCCTCCGGGTGTTCCTTTATAAGGTCCCCCAGCAGGGCCTCGGACACGGTGAAGTCTTTGAGGCCCTGATAAAGCAAAGCGATGCGCTCGCGGTCCTCCTCGTTCTGCGGGAGCTTGCGGGCTTCCTTCAGGAGCTTGAAGGCTTCGTCGCGACGCCCAGCCTTCACGGCGGCGTCGGCGCGCTCGACCGAAGGTGAGGGCAGTACGGCGAACGCGGGGCGCGCGGCGAGCGCGAGCAGGAAGGCGGCGCGGACCAGGGGGCGGTTCACGGTCAGGGGAGAAGCGCTGCGGCGTCGTCGCGTCCGCGGCTCGTCGCGATGTCTCGCGCGGAGCGGCCATCACGCGCCTTGAGCGTCGGATCCGCCTGAGCCGCGAGCAACGCCTTCACCGCGTCGGACCAGCCGCCATGCGCGGCCCACATCAAAGCGGTGAAACCGGACTTGTCCTTCGCGTCGACCTTCGCCTTGGCGGCGACGAGCAGATTGATCGCGGTCGCGCGGCCGAGCTGGGCGGCACGAATCAAAGCCGTCAGGCCGTTGCCATCGCGCGCGTTGACCTTCGCGCCGCAAGCGATGAGCGCCGACACCGCGGGGTCCGACACCGTCGCGGCGTAGGCGAGCGCGGGGACGCCGAGATCGTCCTTGGCCGAGCAGTCGAGCCCCTTCGCGGCGAGCAGGGGAATGTTGCCCGCGCGCCCGCCCTTGGCGGCTTCGATCATCGCGGAGTAGCCGGCGGGGTCCTTGGGCGCGGGATCGCCACCTTTGTCGAGCAAGGTCTTGAGCGTCGCCGCGTCGCTGTGGCCCGCGGCCCACATCGTCGCCGTCCAACCGTATTGATCCTTCGCGCCGAGGTCGGCGCCGGCCGCGAGCTTGGCCTTGAGCCCCGCAATATCGCCGTTCTTGACCGCGTCGACGAGCGCCGGATCGCTCTGCGCGCGCGCGAACGACGCCACGAGCAGAATCAACGCGGCCGTCGGGAGAGTCTTCATGCTAAGAGTATAGGGCGCACTCGTTCCCGCGTCAATAAGGGGGCATGATAAAGATTTAGGGGGCGTTCGCCGTGAGTTTGGCCACGCAACACGAGCACGAATAGTATAGGCACCTGACCGCATCGGCTAGACAACCGCAGGGGCCGTTTTCGCCGGAGACGACCTTACACGAAGCGCACTCCTCGCCGCCGCCCTTGGGCGCGGCTCTGACCGAGGCAAACGAAAGAAAAGCGGCCCCGGCGAGTAAACCTGCGACGAGCAACCGTCTTTTCATGGCTTGACGAACTTGCCCGTCGCCTCGTCCACTCTGTAAATCCTGTTCTTCTCCGCCCAGTAGATATGGGAATCGGAGGAACCCAGATTGGTCGGCTCGGAAGCTCCCGTGGCTTTTACCTGAATGAGCACGTTCTGGCCCTTTGGGGCGAGACCGAAAAGCTTGCGCCCCTTCGGATCCGTCTCGTTGATGGATTCCTGATCGTAGACGAGCAACTCCAGCCCGTCAGGAAGGACTCGAAACGAACGAATTTCTCCACCGCGAATCGGCAGAACGATGTCTTGCGTCGCGCCCTTTAAGTCTCGAAATTGAATCTTCGCGGCCTCGCCCGGCCGAAGCATGAATGCCGCGCCGAAGGGGGGAAGAACGAACGCCCCTAAGGCCGATTGCACCTCGATCGCGTTCGTTTTGGACCCGGCTAAAGCTTCGTGACGCAGAGACCAGCCGCGAGTCAAAGTCACTTCCTTCCTGTTTTTTCCGCGATTGAGGACGATGTGGACGTCCGTATGACCCGAGCGATCCGCCGCCGTGACGACGGCCTTCGTCCCGTTCTGCGTTTGGAACGCGCCGACGACCTCGGCGCGAACCGCGCCGGTAAGGCAAAGCGCCAACATCGAGATGAACATGCCGCAGTATAACGAGGGAGTTCCGTCCGGTCAAGAGCGGTCGTCCGCGGCATCAGGGCGGTAACTGTCGGCGCCGACAGTCGGCCCTGTGGACGGTGTGGATGGTTTTTCGCCGTTCCATAGGGCCTAAAAATAGTCGCCTATTGGGCCCATTTTCGACTAGGCCTTTTGGACTGGAGTATGATAGATTGCGATTCAGAAGTCGGTGAGTCATAGCCGTTTCGGGGGCTTCATGAAAAAGCTGATCTTGTCGGTTCTCGCCGTGATCGCCGCGACGAGCGCGTCCGCCGCCGGGACCCGCTACCTCGTCGCCTTCAAGGAGGGAACCACCGCCGCCCAGCGCTCCGCCGCGCTCAAGCAGCTCGGCGCGACCCAGGCCGACGACCTCTCCGAGATCGGCGCCCTCGTCGCGGAACTGCCCGACTCGAAGATGTTCTCCGCCTTCTCCGAAAAGGCCGCCGCCATGCCCGAGGTCCTCGAGGTCTATCAGGATGTCGTCCGCAATTGGCTGCTCGAGATCCCGGTCTATCAGGCCCCCTTCCCTTCCTTCGAGGCCCTGCGGGCGCAACTTCCCGTCGTCGTCGTCCCGCCTAAGCGCCCGGAGTACGCGTTGCCGCCCGGCGTCGACGCCGCCGAGGTTCCGTGGGGCATCGCGCGCGTGGATGCGCCCGCCGCCTGGTCCGTCACCAAGGGCGACGGCGTAAAGGTCGCCGTCATCGACACCGGCATCGACTGCTCGCACCCCGATCTCAAATCCAACTGCGCGGGCGGCTACAACGCGCTCGATGGCAGCCAGTCCACCATGGACGACAACGAGCACGGCACGCACGTCGCGGGCACGATCGCGGGCGTCCTGGACGGCAAGGGCGTGGTCGGCATCGCCCCGAAGGCTCGGCTCTACGCGGTCAAGGTTCTCGACAAAGACGGCGCGGGCGGCCTGACTTCCATTATTAAAGGACTGATTTGGGCCGGCAACAATCACATGGATGTGGCCAACATGAGCCTCGGCGCCCCGATGGGCACGATCTTCATGCGCGGCGCGCTGAAGTACGCCCAGATGCGCGGCGTGGCCGTGTTCGCCGCCGCGGGCAACGACGGCGGCTCGGTCAACTACCCGGGCGCCTATCCGGAGGCCATCGCGGTCTCCGCTTTGACGCCGAATGAGGGCATCGCCAAGTTCTCCAGCCGCGGCAACCAGGTCGCCTTCATCGCCCCGGGCGTCGATGTGCGCTCTTCCGTGCCCAACGGCGGCTACGACAACTTCGCGGGGACCTCGATGGCCACTCCGCACATGACGGGCTTGGGCGCGCTCGCGGTCGCCCGCGGGGCCCACGGCGAGGCGGCGGTCCGCGCGGCGCTTCCGCGCGCGGCGACCAAGATCCCGGGGCTGTCGGCCTCGGAGCAGGGCGCGGGCGTCGTCGACGCGGCGAAGCTCGTTCGCTAGGAGGACCCAGGCCGGGGGCCCAGGCCCCCGGTTGGGAGGGCCTAGAGAGTAGGCCCTTAGACCTAGACGGCTCTAGGTCTTTTGAATCAGGACGAATCTGGGCCTTCCGCCCATAATAGGCGCAGACGAAAGACCTGCTCCGGGTCCCCTCAACGGAGCGCAGGGGGAATAGCACAAGTGAAGAAACTTCTGACCGGACTCATCCTCGCGACTCTCGCGAGTCAGGCGCTGGCCGGCGGCACGAAGCGCTACATCGTGACCTTCGACGCGAAGGCCAAGCGCGGCGACCGCGACGCCGCGTTGACGGCCCTGAACCTCAAGGCCGCCAAGCACATCTCCACCGACGGCGACACCGACCAGGAAGTCTCGGTCGCCCTCGTGGACCTGCCCGCGGGCCAGACCATCGAGACCGGCATCGGCAAGGCTTTCTGCAAGGACCCGCAGAAGTGCTCCTTGGCCGCGCGCCGCATCGTCTCGATCGAGTCCGACCGCCGCGTGAAGTGGATCGAGTCCGCGCAGGTCTCTTTCCAGGCCTCGCCGCTTCCTTCCTTTGAAGGAGTCATGGCCGGCCTCAAGATGCCCAACGCCGCCGCGTTCAAGAACGCCGCCTTAAACCCGCTCGCCGCGAAAGACTCGGCGCAGCGCAGCGAAGAGACCTGGGGCATCCAGCGCGTCCACGCGCCGTCCGCGTGGTCCATCACCCAGGGCAAGGGCGTGAAGGTCGCGGTCATCGACACGGGCATCGACTACACCCACCCCGAGCTCACGGGCCAGGTCGACGGAGGCTACTCCGCCATCGCCAAGACCGAGAACCCGTCCGACTACATGGACGACAACGGCCACGGCACGCACGTCTCCGGCACCATCGCCGCTCATAAGGACGGCAAAGGCGTCGTCGGCGTCGCTCCTCAGGCCCGCCTGTACGCCGTGAAGGTCCTCGACGCCGACGGCTCGGGCAACCTGTCCGACGTCATCGACGGCATCGTCTGGGCCGCGAAGAACCACATGGACGTCGCCAACATGTCGCTCGGCGCGCCCGTCGACTCCGAAGCGATGAAGCGCGCCGTGCGCTTCGCTCGCGGCTCGGGCGTCGTCATCGTCTGCGCGGCCGGCAACTCCGGCGGCTCGGTCGGCTTCCCCGGCGCCTACGACGATGTGATCGCCGTCGCCGCGTCCGACAAAGACGACAAGCTCGCGTCCTTCTCCAGCCGTGGACCCGAGGTCGACTTCATCGCCCCCGGCGTGGACATCGTGTCCTCGAAGATGGGCGGCGGCTTCATCTCCTACTCCGGCACCTCGATGGCCTCGCCTCACGTCGCCGGCCTCGCGGCGCTCGCCGTGTCCCAGGGATATGTGGGTTTGAATGGGCCCGATGGCGTCTTCGCGCAGCTGAAGAAAGCCGCCTCGCCCCTCGCCACTCAGGGCATGACGGCCGAGATGCAGGGCTCGGGCATGATCGACGCCGGCAAGCTCGCGCGCTAACTCCGTTCAACAAACACCGCCCCGACCGGATCCCCCTCCGGCCGGGGCGGTTCTTTTTGGTGTCAGGCCTCCCGTTGTTGCATTATTCAAAGCGCCTATTGCTCCCAGGCCGTTAAGCCGCTATCCTGGTGCGCAAGGCAACACAGTGAAAACAATATTTATCGTCAATCCCGCCGCGGGCCACGGGCGCGCGGGCGGGCGCTGGGAGAAGGCCCGCGGTCTCGCCAAGTCGATCTTCCCCGGCTCGGATTTCGTCCGCACCGAGCGCCCCGGCCACGGGCGTGAACTCGCCAAAGCGGCCGTGGAAAGCGGTATCGAGCTCGTCGTCGCCGTCGGCGGCGACGGGACCATGGGCGAGATCGTCGACGGCTACCTCTCGGTGCCCGAGTCCGTCCGGCGCGCGGCCTGCGTGGCGACCTATCCGGCCGGCTCCGGCTGTGACTTCGCCAATCACATGCGCATAACCTCGGAGCCCGAGGTCTGGGCGAAGGCCATCGCCGCAGGCCAGCGCCGGCGCATCGACGCGGCGCGCGCGACCTTTCGCGCCGCCGACGGAGCCCCGCGCGCGCGGCACTTCCTCAACGTGGCGGCGGTCGGCGTACCCGGCGAGGTCGCGGTGACCGTGGCGCGCCGGGGGAAGTTTCTCGGAGGTACGCTCACCTATCTCGTCGAGGGCGCGCTGGCGGTATTAAGCGCACGCGCAAAGCTTGTGCGTTTGACCGTCGACGGAGTCGCCGAACCTGCGACGAAGTATCATCTGGTCGCTGCCGCCAACACGAGCACCTTCGGCGGGGGGATGAAGCTTGCGCCGGACGCTCAGGCCGATGACGGCCTGCTTGATATCGTCACGATCGCGGACATGCCGCGCACGAGACTCCTAGGATTGATGCCTAAGGCTTACTCGGGAGGCCATGTCGGCGCTCCCGGCGTATTAATTCGACGCGCGCAGCGCGTCGAGATCCATTGCGACGAGCCTTTGCCGCTCAACATCGACGGGGTCGGATGGATCTGCTCCGGTCGTGCTTGAGGCGTTGCCAAAGGCAATCGCGTTTTGGTCTTAAACTACTTGGCGGGAACGGCGCCCTTCGCGTCGTAAGGCCCATTGAACGCGGCGAGAAAGCTCACGCCGCCGAAGCCCTCGGCCTTGAGCTCGAAGCTCGTGCCGGCGGGAATCACCGCGTAGCCGCCCTGAGCGACGGTCTCCTCGCGGTTCTCGAACTTCAAGACGATCTTGCCCTTGAGCACGAGGATGGTCTCATCGGCGGTGTGCGCGTGCTTGGGAAGCGAGTAGCCCTTGGGCATGCGGACCATCGTCTGCACCGCGTGCGTCTTGGGGTCCTCGTAGATCAGGTGATACTCGGCGCCGGGGGGCAGGCTGCCGGAGGCCTTCCAGTCGATCTGCGAGGGAGATTTGACCACGGGGCCCGAGGCGCTCTGGGCTAAGGCCCAGGTCGCGGTGAAGGCGGCGACGGCGAGGAGGAGCGCGCGCTTCAAAAAATGGTGGCGGGGGCCAGGATTGAACTGGCGACACCCGGATTTTCAGACCGGTGCTCTACCACTGAGCTACCCCGCCGCG
>JAYTIP010000249.1:0-13964 GCA_043731745.1 Elusimicrobiota bacterium
CCAAGTCGATTCGACGAAGAAAGCGACCAGGCTGATGCCCAACGCCGCCTTCACCTCGGCCAAGGGACCCCTCACTGCGGGGAAGGAGTATTGGATCCCTGAGGGTCGGGACTACCTGTTCTTAGACGAAACTGCGGGGATTGAGGAGATTTACGTATTCGCGACCCGTGCCCCCGCGCCTTCACTCGAGTCAATCAAGGAGGCGCAAGTGGACTCGCTTAAAACGGTCATCCGGACGATGGGAGTGGCGGGCCGCCGGGGTGGAGAGGCGCCAGTGCACGCGCAGGGCACGCGAGGAGAAGCGATGGAACTCATCACTCGCAAGCTGGCGGCGCAGGGCGACTTCTTCTACAAGGTCTCGTTCATCCACCGCTAGGCCCGTATCGATGCGAGGTTATCCTCACCGCTTTCAGCGCTGAAAGCGCGGTGGATAACTTGACGAAATCGCGAACGCGGCCTATCCTAGGCGTATGAACCTTCCCGCGCTGGTCCTACTCGCCGTCGTGCCCGTCGCGTCCGCCGGGGACCTCGACGACGCCCACGACAACCTCGACACCGTCGTGCGTGGCTATGTGGCCCAGCGCTCCGAGGACGGCGTGTGGACCTTGCCCGCGCGCGGCGCGGGCAAGCCGCTGCGCCTGCGCTACGACGGCATCGAGAGGGACACGGCCCACTCCACGGCGCCGGGACGCTGGACGGTCCTCGCCGACTTCACCTCGATCGACACCAAGAAAAAATACGTGGCCGAGACCTCCGCCAAGATCGGCGGCGACCTCTGGGAGGTCAAGAGCATGTACTGGAAGAGCTCGGCCCAGGCGGCCGCGCTGCGTAAGACTTCCGCGGTCGCGGCGGCCGCGCCCGCGCCCAAGCGCGCGGCCCCCGGCCCGCTGCCGGCGTTGCTCGTCGCCAATCAGGCCGCCAACTACGACCCGTCGCGCAACGCGCGCGCCGACATCGCCGCGGCGTGCGCCGAGGCGTCGAAGAGCGGCCGGCGCGTCTTGCTTGAGGTCGGAAGCGGCGGTTGCTCGTGGTGCGCACGCATGCACGACTTCGTCGCCAAGGACGCCGAGATCAAGACGATGAAGGAGGAGCGCTTCGTCACCGTGCTCGCCGACCTGCGCGCCAACGGGCCTCTCTGGAAGGAGTACGGCCCGGTCCCGGGCACGCCGCACTTGTTCGTACTCGGTCCCGATGGAGCGGTGCTCCATTCGCAGGACACCGAGCAGCTCGAGAAAGGCTCGAGCTACGACCGCGAGAAGTACGTCGCGTTCCTGAACGATTGGTCGCCGTCCGGCGACTGACAGCCGCGCTCTACTTCTTCGGAACGACGATCCAGCCGGTGGGAACCGGCAGACCGGGCACGAGCTTGCCGCCGGGCGGCGGCTCGAGCTTCACCTGCTTCAAGCGGCCCTCGGCCTGCGCCTTGCGGTAGGTGACATCGAGGTTCTTCTTGGCCATCTCGAAGGTCGGATCGTAGGACAGCGCGGTGCGGTAGGCGGTCTCCGCCTCCGGGTAGTGGTTGCCCATGAACAGCGCGTTGGCCAGGCTCGTGTAAGCCTCGGCCGACTCGCGCGGGCGGGCGGCGCCGATGTGGCGGTGGGTCCAGACGCCGTCGACGCGGTCGTAGGCCTGATAGGACAGGATCGAGTTGCGCAGCCACGCCTTGTCGAGCAAGGACGGGTCCGCGGCGCAACGCTCGGCGTTGATGAGCGCGCGATAGACGCCGGCGGCCTGGTCGTATTCCTTGCGGATCATGTGAATCTGCGCCATGCGGTAGTAGTTGGGCGCGAAGACGGGGTCGACCTGGTAATAGAGCTTGAAGCGGGTCATCGCCATCTCGAGATACTTGGCGGACTCCTCGGGATGACCGTTGTTTTGCGCCCACTCGGCGCGCCGCAGGTGCAGGTTGCCGATCTGGTGGTGCATCTGGACGTAGTTCGGGGCGAGCCTGCGGACCGCGTCGTACCAGTACAGCGCGCGCTCGTAGTCGTCGTGCGGCTGACCGTCCATGTCCCCCCAATTGGGAAGGTTCACCTTGGTCATGTTGAAGCGGTCGTTGAAGACGTTGCCGAGGAAGTACTTCGACATCACGAAATCGGGGTTGAGCTGGTTGACGATCAGGTAGTTGGCGACGGCCGGCTCCCACTGCCGTTCTTTGGAGAAGTAGATGGCGACATTGTGGTGGATGTCGGCCTTGAAGTAGCCCCAGAAAAGGTAGAGCGGGTTGAGCATCGCGAGCACGAGCAGGGGCACCACGGGATTTTCGGAGAGGAAGCAGAGGCGGATCATGACCCAGCCGAGCCACAGCATGCAGCCGGCGAACACGCCCCAGGCGAGCCACCACTGCAACAGCTCACCGCCCTGCGGCACGCGCGACAGCGGGCCTTGGAGCATGCAGAACTCGCCGAACATGCCGCCGAAGGGCACCATGCGAAGCGCCGCCCAGCCTTTGAAGAAGGCGAGGTAGAGGACGCCGCCCGCCGCGGCCAGGCGCAGCGGCCAGATCAGCATTTCCGAGATCGTCTTCCACAGCGGCACTCCCTCCGTCGGAGCGTCGGCCTCGCGCGCGTGCAGCTCGAAGAGCGCGCGGCCGCGGGCGACGTTGACGATCAGGCCCGACAGCAGGCCCAGGTACACGCCCGAGGAGACGAAGCGCAGGCTGACGTCGAAGCAGTTGTGTCCGAGCATGCCCATGAAGGACACGATCACGCCGATCAAATCGAAGGCGCGAGGCGGCGGACGGCCGTCCTTGAGCGATTCGGTCGCGGTGAGCTGACCGAGCGAGCGGAAGCCGACGACCAAGGTGCTGAAGATGAGCCAGAGGAAGATGCCGAAGCCCAAGATGCCGTTGTCGAAGAACTCCTCGAGGTACTCGTTCTCGGCGTGGTCGGTCTCGGTGTTGTGCTTGCCTTCGATGTGGAAGATGGGCGGCCGGCGGAAGGCGGGGTAGATGGGCGGGAAGGAACCGATGCCCGTTCCCGTCCAAGGCTGGGTGCTGATCATCTCCCAGGTCGCTTCCCAAGTGAACAGGCGGAAGTTGATCGAGACGACGCGCGAGCTCAGGTCCTTGGCGGTGTAGCCGATAAATCCCAGGGCCAGGCCGCCGACGACGCCCAGCACGCGTAGGCGATAGGGCTTGGTCTGGTCTGGGAAGAAGACGAAGGCGATCGCCCCGAAGACCACACAGACGAGGGCGAAGCCGAGCCAGGCGCCCTTCGTGCCGGTTTTAACGAGGCTGAGAAGAAGAAGGCCGATGAGCACCAGCAGGCTCGAGCGCTTGGTCTTGAACCACTGCGTGAGCAGAATCGGGAACATGATCACGAGGTAATCGCCGTAGAAGTTCGGGTTGCCGTAGGTCGAGAACACGCGGTCGCTGAAGGCGCCGCGCCAGACGAACGGGTCGATGCCCTTGCCGGGCCCGGGCGGGAACATCGAGTTGTCGACGAACTGCAGGGCGCCGTAGCCGATCGCGATCCACGCGGTCCAGATCAAAACCTTGAACAGCCTGGCGACCGCGGCTTCGTCGAACTCGTAGATCGTGATGAGGGCGACGGTCCAGTAGAAGACGTGGCGCAGGAAGAAATCCGTGCTCGCCATGTGGTACGGAGCTTTGATGTAGGAGAAGATGCCGTAGCCGAGGCAGGCGAGGAAGGGAGAGAGGCAGACGAGGTCGTCGCGGTTAAGCGCGTGCTTGCCGGCGACGGCCAGGCGCGCGAGCCACATCGTGAGCAGGCCGAGGCCGCCCATCTGCATCATGGAGATCTTGACCTGGGCGGAGTCGTAGGTGCGCAGGAAGAAAAGCGAGGAAATCAGCAGGTACAGGAGCGGAAGCCACGCGGTGATCGCGGAGTGCGCGTAGGTTTCGGCGTCGGCACGCTGGTCTTTGCGGTAGTCGGCCATTACGCTTTCATTGTACCGATTTCAGGTTGCGCCGTCGTGTCATGAACGCCCCGTCCCATGGACAGCTCGCGCAGGAGGGTTTTAACGAAGACGACGCCGGTGGGCCAGGACTCGGCCGTGCTGTGGCCGCCCAGGCGCGGATACTCGTGCGTGGCCATCTCGCCGATGACCAGGCCGAGCTTCATCATGCGGATCGACATCTGAAATTCGATGGGAAAGCCGTCGGCGTCGCAGCGGCAGCGGCGCAAGGAGTCGGCGCGCACCGCGCGAAAGCCGTTGATCGTGTCCTCGACGTAGGGGCCGCGGTTCCAAAGCAGGTTGATCGCCAAGGTGAAGAGCTGATTGACCCATTTGCGCGGCCGGAACCAGTGCCCGTCTTCTTCGTTGACCGCGCCCGCCATCATGCGCGAGGCGACGACGAGATCCGAACCGTCCTTCTCGATCTTCTCAAAGATCCTGGGGATGTCTTGCGGATCCTCGTTGCCGTCGGGGCTGTAGTAGCAGATGATCTCGGCGTCGGTGGCCTCGAGTGCCAAGCGGAAGGCGACGCCGCGGCCGCGGCGCGGCTGGGTGATCACCTTCACGCCCTTCGACCGAAGGAAATCGACCGTGCCGTCCTTGGAGCCTCCGTCGATGGCGATCACCTCGTCGGCGGCCGACAGCGGAATGCGGTCGAAAATCTTGGGCAGGGCCTCGATCTCGTTGAAGGTGAGGAGAACGAGAAGGCGCTTTCCTCTCACTGGAGATTCTCCCGGTACCAGGCCACGGTGCGCGCGAGCCCTTCCGAGAGGCCGATCTCGGCCTTGAAGCCGAGGACCTTGCGCGACTTGGTCGTGTCGCAGGCACGGCGCGGCTGGCCGGAAGGCTTGGACGGATCGAAGACGAGCTTGGTCTTGCTCGCGCCGGCGGCGTACAACACGGCCTTGGCCAGATCCTTGACCGAGACTTCGTCGGCGGAGCCGATGTTCACGGGGTCGGCCTTGGGATACTTCTCCGCCACGTCCAAAATTCCCCGGGCGAAATCTTCTACATACAAGAAGGCGCGGGTCGATTTTCCGTCGCCCCAGACCTTGAGCGGGCTCTCCCCCTCGCAGACGCGGCGCACGAGCGCGGCGATCACATGTGATTTATCCGTTTCATAATGATCGCGAGGCCCGTAGGCGTTGTACGGGCGGACAATCGCCACGCTCATGCCGTACTCTTGCGCGTAGGCCTGACCCAGGTACTCGCCCATGCGCTTGGCCCAGCCGTAGCCGCGGTTGGTGAGCTCGGGAGCGTCGCGAAAGCCCTCGCTCTCGGGCGTGGGAATCTCGCAATCACGCGGGTACACGCACGCGGTGCTGACGACGAGGTAGCGCTTCACCTCTTCCAGGCGCGCGGCCTCGATGACGTTGACCTGAAGGGTCATGTTGTCGCGAAACAGGCTGCCGGGGTGGACGGAGTTCCAGCCCACGCCGCCGACGACGCCCGCGAGATTAAGGACGACGTCCTGGCCCTTGCAGGCCTTGCGGCAAAAGCGCGGATCGCGCAGGTCGCCCTTGATGAGGCGCAAAGCGGGATGGCGCAGCACCTCGGAAAGGTTGCGCTTGTTCTCCTTGCTCATGCGACCGGCGACGGTGACCATCTTGGGGCGGTAGCGGCGCAGGAGAAGCTCGACGACATGGCTGCCGATGAAGCCGCCGCCGCCAGTCACGAGGACTTTCTTTCCGTCCCAGTAGCTCACGCGGCGTCCTCGCGAGTCGGGAAATGGGCGAAGGCGCCGAGCGCGATCGACAACGAGACGAGCACCGTGCCGCAAATGACGGCGAGCGCGCCCAAAAGCACCCACGCCCAGTGGCGCGTGATGTGGCCGGTCGTCGCGTATTCGACGACGGTGGGCCAGTTCACGCCCACGCCGAGCAGCCAGGCCAAAACGCCGGCGACGGCGGCGCTTTCCCGAATGCACGGACTATCGACCCATGAAACGGGACGGCCCAGGGCCGCGTTCGAAGCCTTCTGCGCCAGAACCCCGATCGCGGCGAAGATCGCGCCGCAGGTGGACAAGGTCAGCACGGTGAGCAGGCGATAAATCATCCACTCTTCGATGACGGCACCGGAGAGGTAGGTGCGCACCGGCAGAAGCCCCAGGCCCGCGGCGGCGAGTAGGCACAACGCGGCGAGCGGGCCGAACACGCGCAGGGGGAAGTAGGCGAAGACGGTGCCCAGGATGACGCGCAGGAAGCGCACGCCGTCGCGCACGACGGAGAGCTTCGACTGACCGACGCGCTCGGAGTAAGGAATCGGGTGCTCGACGAAGACGCCGCCCATGCAGGCGACGCGCGCGGTCATCGCGGGCGTGAAATGCAGGCCGGTGGGCAGGGGCGCCAGGCGCGGGAGAAGCGCGCGCTTGAACACGCGCATGCCGCTTGCGGTGTCGGTCAGGCGTACGCCGGTGAGGCCGCGCAGAAGCAAGGCGTACAGCCGGTTGCCGACCGTGCGCACGAAGGGCATTTCGGAGCCCGCGTGCAGACGCGCGCCGACCGCCATATCAGCTTGCGCTTCGCGCAATGCCTTAATAAGACCTTCGAAGGCGAGCGGGTCGCAGGTGCCGTCGGCGTCAAGGAATGAGAGCAGATCGCCTGAGGACGCGCGGAAGCCGGTCATCAGCGCGGCGCCGTAGCCTTTGTTCTTCTCGTGGACGACGACTTTGGCGTCGGTCCAGCGGCGGGCTTTTTCGAGGGTCTTGTCTTTTGATCCATCATCTACGATCACGACTTCGACGGCGGAGAGGCCGGAATTCTTCATCAGCACGGATCGAGCATCCAAACAACGCTTGAGGATTTCGTCGACGGAGTCCTCTTCGTTGAAGGCGGGGATGACGATGGAAAGTTTTTCGTTCACGGTTTGGACCCTACGGCCAACAACGAGAGACCGACGGGAGGACCGAGGAGATTCTCGAGCCAGAACAGCAACGGAGCGACCTTGTTGAACAGCCCCATTTGACCCGTGGGCAAATCTTTACGGCGGAGGAGGGTCCCGTTTACGAACCAGCCGAAGATGCCGAAGAGATTGAACTGTGACGCGTGCACGACGGAGAATCCGGCTTGGGCCAACTTTTCTTTAAGCTCGCCTTCGGCGTAACGGCGGAAGTGGCCATCGTTGGAATCTAACGGATTGAACAAAAACATGTGACCTGGAACGACGAGCACCAATTTACCGCCCTGCTTGAGCATGGCCATAAATCTTTTAAGGGTACCCATGTCATCCTGAATGTGTTCCAACACGTTCATACAAACGATCGTATCAAAGGCTCGTCCCTTCAGGGAATCCGGCGTGGCGGCGCCCATATCCGCCACTAAGTACTCCAAATCCGGCCGCGTGCCGTGGCGTTTTTTCGCGGCTTCGACGAACTCGGGAACGATATCGACGCCGAACACCTTACCCTTGGTCAGGAGCTTGTCGGTGAAGATACCGATGCCGATGCCGACTTCGAGAATTTCTTTTCCGACGAATCGCTCGACCTTTTTCCAGACCTCGTCGTTGAAGCGGTCGGCGGCCGACAAGGTTTCCAAACGGGTCATCGTCGTCATGGAACGACTCCGCGCAACTTCACGAGCATGCGGATGTAGGCGGGTGCGAGCTTGAGCGCGGAAGCCTTCGACGCGCCGTCGAGGCGCGGCTCGTAACGGAACGGAATCTCACGGACCTTGCCCCCGCGCTTCAAGATCGCGACGAGCAGCTCCTGCTGAACGGTGAAATCGTTCGCGGCCGAGTCCGCGCACGCGGCGCGGACGAGTTCCGTGCGATACAGCCGGAAACCGCCGGAGGAATCCTTGACGGGAAGTCGGAGCACGAAACGCGCGACGAGATTGAGCGAGCGGCTGAGCACCTGGCGCAGGGGATCCATGACGGCCGAGCCGCCGGGGACATAGCGCGAGGCGATCACGAGGTCGACGCCCCCCCGGGACGCCCACATGTCCGCCAGTATCTCGGGCGGATGCGAGCCGTCGGCGTCGACGACGGCCACCCACGGTGAGTCCGCCGCGCACAGGCCCTCGCGCAGGGCGTTGCCCAGGCCGCGTCCGCTTTGCGTGATCACGCGCGCGCCGCTCGCCTTGGCCACCTCGACGGTTTTATCCGTCGAGCGCCCGTCCACCACAAGAAGCTCTCCCTTCAAGCCGAGACGCTCGAAGGTCGCGCGCAGGCGCGGGATCACGAGGCGCAAAGCGCCCTCTTCGTTGAGCGTGGGAAGCACCACGGTCAGGTCGAAGCTCACGGGCGCTCCGAGTACAGCTCGTAGAGCTTGAGGTACAAGGTCGGCGACAACACGGCCAGCGCCGTCGTCGCGGTGCGAAAGCGCGCTCCTTGGGCGGCGCAGACGCCCTCGCGCCAGATCTTCGCGGCCTCGAGCGGGCGCGCGCGCAGGGCTTCGAGCAGGACGCGCCGGCGCCACACATCGAGGCGCTCGGTCTCGACGGCCTCGGGCGAACGCGCGATCCCCTTCTCCTTCAGCCAACGGTCGCGGTGCGCTCCGTAGTTGGCTCGATCGATGAAGTCGCGTTCGATTTTGGCGGGATTTTCCAGCCCCCCCGCGCACCAGTTGTCGCCGTGCATGCGGTGCAGGCCGTAAACGGCCGGAATGTTCGCGATCTCGCCGTAAAAGAGGGCGTGTGCCGTCAAGAAATCGTCGAGGTAGTAGAACAGGTCTTTGGGGATCGGCAGGAGCTTTTTAAGGGTGTCTCGCCGAAAGGCGAGACCGGAGGTGGCGGTGAACTGCGTGCGCCCCGCGGCGTAGTCATCCAGCGTATAGCGCTCGGGCCATTGCGGAAAACGACGCGGTACGGGCGTGAGTTTGGCGTCGGTGTCGTGCAGGAAGTGCTGTACGCAGACGACCTTGGGATCCGAGAACGCCTCGAGCACGGCCTTTAATTTGCCGGGCAGAAACACGTCATCCGAATCGAGCAGGCACACGATATCGCCCGTCGCGGCGGCCAATCCGTTATTGAACGCGGTCGCCTGGCCCAGGTTTTCCTGCAAAAGCGCGCGCACGCCGCGCCCGGCGTAAGCCTTTAAAATGTCGCGCGACTCGTCGGTGGAGCCGTCGTCGGCGACGATGATGTCCGCCGGGACGCCCTGCTCGAGGATTGAGTCGAGCGCTTCCTCGAGGAAGCGTCCGTAGTTGTAGTTGTCGATGACGACCGAGATCTTCATCTCAGCGCGACCGGAAGAAGGCGCGGAACTGCTCGATGACGTAGTCCGCGTCGGCCGCGGTCATGTACTGATGGCAGCCGATGTAGAAACCGGAGCGATTAAGCGAGCGCGCGACGGGATATTGGGGCTCGAGGTCGCCGAAGAGCTTTTTGTACACCGGCTGGTTGAGCAGGGGCAGCATGTCGCGCGTCTCCACACCCCTGTCCTCGAGAAAGTTCACCAGCGGCGTCTTGTCTTGACCCTTGAGCACGAGGCCGAAAAGCATGTAGGAGTGATCGCTGCCCGCGCGCCCGTAGGGGAGCTGAAGCTTGTCTTCGAACTCCTTGAGGCCGGCGATCAGGCGCTTGGCCATGCCCGTACGCGCCGCGTAGATCCCGTCCTTTTCCTCGAGCTGGGCCAGGCCCAGGGCCGCCTCGAGTTCGGTCGCCCGGTAGCTGTGTCCGACGGAGACGAACTGAAATCGCTTAGCGACGATTTCGTGCAGCTTTGCGCCTGTGGCGCCCTTATCGTCGTCGATCGAAAGGTAAATCGAGTCTCGGCCATGATTCATGAGGCTGCGCATGCGCACATGCAGGTCGGAATCATTGGTCGTCGACAGGCCGCCGGCGCCCGTGACGATGTAGTGCGCGATGTAAGTCGAGAAGCAGCCGATGTCGCCGAGAGAGCCGACCTTCTTGCCCTTGTACTTCGCGAACATGGCTTCCGCGCTGTCTTCGATGATGGAAAGTCTCGCTTTGCGGGCAATCGCCGAAATCGGGTCCATGTCGGCGGGCAGGCCGAGGAGGTGAACGGGGATCACGGCGCGAGTCTTGGGGCCGATCGCGGCCTCGAGCTTCTTCGGGTCGAGCGTGTAGGTCAGCGGGTCCACGTCGACGAACTTCGGCACCATGCGGTTGTGCAGGACGATGTTCGAGGTCGCGATGAAGGTCACCGCGGGAACGAGCACCTCGTCGCCGTCCTGCCAGCCGTGCTTTTCCTTGAGCGCCTGGAGGGCGATCTGAAGAGCGCTGGTGCCGGAGTTGCAGAAAACGGAGTGCTTGGAGTCGTGCTCGGCGGCGAAGGCGGCCTCGAAGCGCTGATGGAAGGGGCCGTAGGACAGGCGGTTTGAATCCAGCACCTCGTTGACGTAACGGCGCGCCAAGGGTGTGACGGCAAAGCCGCCGACGCCGATTTCTCGGTCCATTGGGGCTAATTGTAGAAAATTAAAGACTTATCCGAGCTTAAGCGCGGAGAGGATCAGCTGAACGCCGATAGCGGCGAGCAGGAGACCCATGAGGCGGGTGATGATGTTGAGGATGGTGGGCGACAGCTTCTTGGCGCTGTCGGCGGCGAGCGTCAAAGTCCAGTAGCTGATGAAGGCCACCAAGGCGATCAGAAGGTAGAAAATCGCCTTCTGCTCGATGTTCGCCGCGCGCCCGGACAGCACGATCGAGGTGGTGATCGCACCCGGGCCGGCGAGGAGCGGCACCGCCAGGGGCGTGATCGCGATGTCGTCTTTGCTCATACCCTCCGCGAACTCTTCGGGAGTCTCCTTCATCGGAGACTTCTGGGCGCGGATCATGTCGAGCGAGGACAGCAGGAGCACGAGGCCGCCCGCGATCTGGAACGCGGGCAAGGTGATGCCGAAGAGCTTGAAGATCGTCGGGCCCAGGGCCGCGAACAGCCCCATCACGCCCGCGCAGGTGGCGCACGCGGTGCGCGCGATGCGCCGGCGCTGCTCCGAGGTGTCGCTCGCCGTCATCGCGAGGAACGGCGGGACCGCCGCGAAGGGGTCCACGATCGCGAAAAGGGAGCCGAAGGTCAAAAACGCGTACTCGATCATGACCCTTCCATTTTAACTTTTCCCCTCCGCGCGTTCCTTGTCCGGGGTCAACGGGTTTGGAGTCGACGAAACTTCCAAAACTTCAGGTCTGACCCGCAGTTAGCGGGTCGCGGCTTCGGCGGGGAGGGCTTCGTCGGCGTGGCGGTGGAAGAGTTCGAGCATGAGCAGGGCCCAGAGGCGGTAGCCGTGGTCGCGCTGGCCGCTTTGGTGTTCGCTCCAGAGACCGCGCAAGGTCGCCTCTTTGAAATAGCCGCGCTGGAGGGCGCGCTGGGAGAGGACGTTCTCTTCCCAGAAGGTCTTGAGGCCTCCGCGGAACCACGCGCCCAGAGGAATACCGAAGCCCATCTTGGGGCGGTTTAAGATCTCTTGGGGGAGCAAATCCTTAAACGCCTCTTTCATGATGTACTTGTGGCCGCGCAGGCCCTTGAGCTTCCAGTCGCCGGGCATACGGAAGGCGGTTTCGACGAAGACGTGGTCGAGGAGCGGGGAGCGGCCTTCGAGGGAGCAGGCCATCGTGGCGACATCGACCTTCGCCATCAGGCATTCGGGCAAATAGGTCTTGAAGTCGACGGCGAGCATGCGGTTGACGAAGTCCTCGCCCTTCGTTTCTTCGAAGGCGGCGCGCATGTAGCGCAGGGCCTCGCCGATCGAGGAGCCCAGGCGCTTCTGGAAGGCGTCGGTGTACAGCGACGGCTTGTCGTCCTCGGAGAAGAAGCCGACCATTTTGAGATGACGGCCCGGCAGATCGGCCGATAAGATCGAACGCAGGAAGCGCTTGGCGCGCCAGATATTGCCCAGCGGCGCGTCGTGCTCGGGCAAGAGCTCTGCCCCTCCACGGAGCAACGACAGCACCGGCCCGGGCAGGATATCCGTCAGGCGCGCGGCCTTCATCGCGAAGTAGCGGATGTAGCCGGCGAAGTTTTCGTCGCCGCCGTCGCCGTTGAGTGCCACGGTCACGAACTTGCGCGTTTCGCGCGCGACGTAGTAGCTGGGCAGGGCCGAGGCGTCCGCGTAGGGCTCGCCGTAATGCCAGGCGAGCTTGGGGAGCACGTCGGCCATCTCGGTCTTGACGACGAACTCGGTGTGGTCGGTCTTGTAGCGGTCGGCGACGAGCTTGGCGTACTTGAGCTCCGAGAACCGCTCCTCGTCGAAGCCGATCGAGAAAGTCTTCACCGGCTTGGAAGACAGCTTCGACATCAGCGCCACGATGATCGAGGAGTCGACGCCGCCGGACAGGAAGGCGCCCAGCGGCACATCGGCGATCATGCGCAGGCGCGTCGATTCGGTCAAGGTGTCGCGCAGCAGCGTTTTGGCCTCTTCGAAGTCGTCGGTGACCGGCTTCTGTCCCAAAGGCAGGTCCCAGTAGCGCTCGACGGCGACCTTGCCGTCTTTCCAGGTCATCCAGTGCGCGGGCGGCAGCTTGCGGGCCGAGGCGTAAATCGTGCGCGGCGAGGGAATGTACTGAAGCGTGAGGAACATGTCGACGGCGACGGGATCGATCTCGCGCGAGAGCGCGGGGTCGAGGGCGAACAGGCAGCGAAGTTCGGAGCCGAACAGCAAGGTCCCGTCAGGACGCACCGCGTAGCACAGCGGCTTCTTGCCGATGCGGTCGCGCGCGATGAACAGGGACTTCGTCGAACGGTCCCAGATCGCGAAGGCGAACATGCCGCGAAGCTTGGCCACGCATTTCGGTCCCAGGTCCTTGTACAGCGCGAGAACGACCTCGGTGTCGGACTTCGTCTTGAACGCGTGGCCCTGGGCCTCGAGCTCGGCGCGCAACTCGAGGTAGTTGTAGACCTCGCCGTTGAACACGATCCAAAGGCGCTCGTCGGAATATGAAATCGGTTGATGGCCCGTGTTCAGATCGATGATCGCCAGGCGCCGCATGGCGAGCCCCGCGGGGCCGTCGAGGTGGTAGCCTTCGTCGTCGGGGCCGCGGTGGGCGATCGCGTCGTTGGCGCGCTTTAAGACCCCCTTGTCAGGGCTTCGTCCGTCTCCGTAAACGACTCCGCAGATGCCGCACATGATGATTTAAAAGGGCAGCCGCGCCCGCAAGAAACGGCGATCCTCGTGCGGGAGCAGACGCCAGAAGACGATAGTGTAACAGGCCCCCGCCGCGGCGCACAAGGCGAAGAAGGAAATCCAACCCGTCACGCGCACGCGCAACGGCCAGGCCACGATCAGAAGCGCCGCGGTGCCCGCGGCGGCGGGAATCGTGGTTTCGCTCGCGAAGCGCCCCCAGGTCAGGTGAAGCAGGCGCGAGTGCACGACCGACACGAAGAGAAAGGTCGACACGGACTGAGCGATCAAGGCCCCGAGCGCGGCGCCGAACAGGCCCCAGCGCGGAATCATCCACGGCCACAGCGCGAGACAGATCAGGGCTTGCAGCCAGGCCGCCGCCGAGGGCCACCAGCCGTCCTTGCGCCCCGCCGCGACGGCGGTGGGCAGGAAGGAGAAAAGCGCCGCGGCCTGCGTCGAGACGAGCAGGCGCGCGGGCCAGACGCTCGTGTCGCCGAAGCGGCCGCCGAGCCACAACGAAAGAAACTGCGGCATCAGGCAGAATAGGAGCGCGTAGGCGGGCACGATGAGGCCGATCAAGGTGCGCGAAGCGCGCAGGTACAGCCGGGCGGGCGTCTCCGGGCCCTCGTGGGCGCCGAGGCCGCCCATGACGGGCACGAGTGCGGCGGAGGCCGTCGCGGGAAAAGTTTGCACGCGCGAGAGCACGCTTGCGGGCACGGCATAGAGGGTGAACTCCGACATCGAGCGTAAACCGGCCACGAAGGCGCGATCGAGCTGGCCGCTGACCATCTGCGCGAGAGCGGCGGGCCAGAAGCCGATCGAGTAATGCCAGAAGGTTTTAAACGGCAGATGACCGCCCGGGCGGTGGACCTCACGGCGGGCATGCGCCACGCCGAACAGGCAAAAAACGGCGACGAGCGCGTGCACCAGAACGAAGCCGGTCGCCGCCGCGCCGAGGCCGCGCCCGAGTGCCAACGCGCTGAGCACGCCGAACGGGATCAAGTTGCCCTGCAGGACGGTCGCGGCCGATTGC
>JAYTIP010000250.1:0-2926 GCA_043731745.1 Elusimicrobiota bacterium
GAGCGGGTCGGGGTTGTTCTGCCAGGCCAGCACGGGTGCGGAGACGGGAACCGGCTCGTAGGCGCCGCCGGCGGCGAGAGCCGAGACGGCGAGCAGGGCCTGGCCGTCGAGGCGCAGCCAGGGCGAGAGCAGAAGCCAGTCGGGCTTGACGGTCGAGAGCTCGTCCTTATAGACCGGCTTGATGCCGGCGGCGAACAGCAAGGAGAGATTGTCCGCGTCGGAGAACGCGGTACTCCCCCCCCGCTCGCGAACGGCCGCGATCGCGGGTTCGATATAACCGCGCGGGCCGCGCGCGAGTTCGCCGGCGAAACGCATGAGGTCGGAACGCGGACGGATGTCGCGCAGGCGCTGGCGCATCATGCCGGAGACGGACACGGCGGGCTCTTTGGGCCCGGAGATCAACTTCGCCGCGGCGAGCGGCAGCCAACCGGCTAAATTGATGGTGACGAAGAAGACCGCCATCGCCAAGGCACCGGCGCCAAGCTCAACGATCCACAGTCCGCCTAAATAGGCGAACACCGGGAATACGCCCATCAAGTATCGGCCGTACGGTTCAGCCGCGGTCAACGACAACAGCCCGAGCGATGCGGCAAGCCATAGCCACGCCAGCCGCCGCGTCCCGGTCGCGCGCAATGCCAGCGCGACGATCCACAAGAGAGCGCCTGCAGCCGCGCCGCGCGAGATCGCCCCTTCCGAGACCATGGCGCACAGCAGAACGAAACCGCCGGCGACGGGATAATAGTCGCGGCGCTTGAGCGCGACGGCGGCGGGAAGCACAGCGGGCAAGGCGAACATCGACGACCAAAGCAAAAAGGTCTTGAGGAACTCGAAGGACTCGACGAACGCGTACTGATGATTGCCGGGGCGATCCCACAGGCGGAAATACCACACGACCGGCAAGGTCAGGGCGAAAGTCGCTCCCGCGACGACGGCGAAGGGTTTTTTCAGGCATTCGCGGCCGCGCAGGACGGCGTCGGCGGCCAACGCCGCGCAGGCGACCGCGAAGAACGCGAATGAAGAATGAAGAAGAAACTGCAACGACAAAACGACGGCGAGCTCGCCGTGCTTCTTATTGGCGAGGAGGCGGCGCCAGGCGAGGAAGACGAGCACGGTGCCGAGCGCGGTGAGCGAGTAGTAGCGCGACTGTCGGGAAAACAAAAGGAAGGCGGGCGAGAGCGCGAGCAAGACGAGCCCCGCGTCCGCGGCGCGCTCGTCGTCGAGCAGACGGACGAATAACCACAAAGTCAGGAAGGCACAAAGAACGAACGGCAAGCGGGCGGAGAATGGCGATTGGCCGAGAGTGGCGAAGGACGCGGCGGTGAGATAGGCGGGAAGCCAGGTGTTCCAAGTCCAGACGCCGCTCTCCGTGCCCTCGAATTTCGCCAGCGAGGGCTGGGCGGAGACGAGGACGCCGTCGAGCGTCGTTCTCGGCAGGCCGGTCCGGAGGATCGAGACGGCTCGCAGCGCCGTCTCGGACTCGTCCTGCCAAAGCGCCGGGCTGCCCAGGCGGGCGAACAGAAGGATCGCGCCCAGCGCGAGTACGCTTCGCCTCAACGCGGGCCGAAGGCCTTGCGCGGCCAGCGCGCGGTGATCGTCGACTTCATGCCGCCGCGCGGCGTGAACTCGCCGACGACCTCGAGCCAGACGGGCTTGCAGGCCTTGGCGATGTCGTCGCAAATGCGGTTGACGCCGTTCTCGTAGAAGATGCCCATGTTGCGGTAGCCGAGCATGTAGTACTTGAAGCTCTTGAGCTCGAGGCACTCCTTGTTCGGCAGGTAGCGCACGGTGATCGAGCCGAAGTCGGGGAGCTTGGTCTTGGGGCACACCGAGGTGAACTCGGGCACCTCGATCTTGATCTCGTAGCCCTTGTACTGGTTGGGCCAGGTCTCGATGGGCGGCAAGGGCGCGTCGGCGCCGGAGAGCGACAGATCGGGGTTGTAGCCGTAAATGAGCGGTTTCTTATTCGACATCTTTTCTCCTCAGTCTCAGCGAATTCAACACGACGGAAATCGAGCTCAGCGCCATCGCCGCGCCCGCGTACTCCGGTCTTAGCAGCACCCCCCATCTTGGGTACAGCGCGCCCGCGGCGACCGGGATCAGCAAGAGATTGTAGACGAAAGCCCACGCCAAATTCTCGCGGATGACGACGCGGATGCGGCGGCTGAGCTTGATCGCGCGCACGAGCGTCATCAGATCGGGATTGAGCAAGGTCATGTCGGCCGATTCGATGGCGACGTCGGTGCCGGTGGCGAGCGCTACGCCCACGTCGGCGTGCGACAGCGCGGGCGCGTCGTTGAAGCCCTCGCCCACCATCGCGACCTTCTTGCCCTCGGACTGGAAACGGCGCACGATGCCGGCCTTTTCTTCTGGGCGAATCTCGGCGAACACCGTACCGATGCCGCACAACTCGGCCGCGCGATAGGCGGCGGCGTTGCGGTCGCCGGAAACGAGATAGACCTCGAGGCCCATGTCCTTGAGCGCGGCGACGGCGGCGGGAGCGGACGGACGCAGCGCGTCCTCCATCTGAAACGCGCCGAGGAGTTCGCCGTCGAGCGCCACGCCGAGCAAAGAGCCGAACTCGGCGAAGCGCACGGCCTGGTCGGCGGGCAGCACGACGCCTTCTTCCTTGAGCCACGGCAGGCTGCCGGCCCGCACGGAATGCGCGCCGGAACGCACGAGGACGCCGCGGCCCGGAAACGCTTCGAAGGAATCCACCTTGGGCGCCTTGATTTTGCGCTCCTTGGCGAGGGCGACGATCGCGGAGGCGAAGGGGTGCTCGGACCGCTCCTCGCAGGCCAGCGCCCAGGCGAGCATTTCCTTCTCGGTGCCGGACAAGACGATGGCGCCGGCCGCGCGCGGGCGGCCCTCGGTGAGCGTGCCGGTTTTGTCGAAGAGCACGACGTCGAGCTTGCCGACCTCCTCTAAA
>JAYTIP010000251.1:0-11485 GCA_043731745.1 Elusimicrobiota bacterium
GCTTCCGTCTAAAATCATCCAGTCCCCCTTGGCCGCGTGCTCGGATCTGCCGTTCCGTCTGATCGGCCGCGAGAAGGGACTGGGGATGTGCTACCTCGAGATGGTGTCCGCGCAGTCCCTGACGCGCGAGAACGCCAAGACGCGGCGCATGCTCAACACGACGCCGGAGGACAAACCGCTCGGCGCGCAGCTTCTCGGCTGCGACCCCAAGATGATGGCCGACGCCGCTCAAATACTCGTCGAGCTCGGCTTCGACCTCATCGACATGAACCTCGGCTGCCCGGTCAAGAAAGTCGTCGGCAACGGCGAGGGCTCGGCGATGCTCACGACTCCCGACCTCGCCGAAAAAGTGTTCCGCGCGGTACGCGACGCGCTCCCGTCACGGATTCCCGTCACGATGAAGACGCGCAAAGGCTTCAAGGACCCCTCCGGCATCGAGGCCGTCGAACTCGCCAAACGCGCCGAGGCCGCGGGCCTCTCCGCCGTCACCATCCACGGCCGCACCCAGGCCCAGGGCTACTCGGGCCGCTCCGACTGGGAGGCGATCGGCCGCGTGAAAGCCGCGGTGAAGATTCCCGTCATCGGCAACGGCGACGTATTAACGGCGGCGGACGCTCGCCGCCTCTTCGAAGTTTCCGGTTGCGACGGCATCATGATCGGGCGCGGCGGCCTGGGCAATCCGTGGATCTACAAGAACCTCGACCGCGGCATCGAGGGAAACGCCGATGCCTACGTCCCGACGGTGGCGGAACGCAAAGAAACCCTGCTCAAGCATTTCGCACTCGAGCGCCGTCTGCTTGGCGACCGCCAGGCCGCGCTCAACATGCGCCGCATCACGGTCTGGTACACCCAAGGCCTGCCCCACAACAAGGTCATGCGCGTGGGCGTCTGCTCGACGATGGACTGCGAGCTGATCGTCAAGCTCATCTCGGACTTCTTCGACGCGCTCCCCGCCGACGCCCCCCCGCCCACCGTCCCCCTCTTGCTCGCGGAGTAAAGCAACAAACAGGGGTCAGACCCCTCGTTGTACGCGAGCTACAAATTAGGCGCGTCGGCGAAGATTTCTTCGGGCTTGGTGCCGGTGTTGTAGCGCGTTTCGAGCCACAGGCGGCGCGCGATGTAGGCCAGGGGGCCGATCGAGTGCACATGGCGGGCGGCGGGGCGCAGGCGCTCGGGTAGAAGGGCGATGCGGCCGCGCGCCTTCAGGCGCCGCGAGAACTCGAGGTCCTCGAGGACGGGAAAGGCCGGGAAGCCGCCGACGGCCTTGTAGATTTCGGGCGTCGTGCAGATTCCGTGATCGGAGGACGCCAGGCCCGAGCGCACGCGCGCGTTGGACCACATCGAGAGCAGGGAGAGGCCCGCGCCCGCGCCGTACGACACCGAGAACGCGGTCGCCGCCAGGCCGCCCGTCGGCGTGGCGAGCCAGAAGTGCTCGAGGGCCTGCTGCCAGTTGCCCGGCGGCTGGGCGTCGGCGCGAAGAAAGAACAACAGATCGCCCGTCGCCTTCTCCGCGCCCGCGTGCCACTGCGCGCCGCGGTTGGGCTTGCCGAGCTCGAGGACCTCGTCGGCCCACTCGCGCGCCGCGTCGACCGTTCCGTCATCGGAGCCGCCGTCGACGACGATGACTTCCATCGGGCTCGTCTGGGAAATCTGGCGCAGACGCTTGAGCGAGGAGCCGATCTGCGGGCCCTCGTTGTACGCCGCGACGATGACGGAGAACTTCACTGGGCGTCCAGGGGGCGGAACGCGAGGCCCGTCGCGATCTTCGGGAAGAAGTAAGTGGACTTCTGCGGCAGGAGGCCGACCGCCTGGGCCGCCTTGCGGACCTGAGCGACCGAGAACGGCTTGACGAGCACGGCCGCGCCGCCCGCGGCCTTCTTCGCCGCGATCTTCGCGTCAGGCGTGTAGCTCATCTCATCGGGCTGAACCCCGGCCAGAAGCTGGGATCCCAGCCACTCGACGGCGAGTCCGCTCCTGCACCCGTTGGGCTTGGGCTCGCCGAAGTAAAAGCCCTTTTCGATGAGACCGAACGCATAAGGATTCTTCGAGCCCGTCACGAGCTTTTCGAGCGCGGCGAGAGAAGAGACCTTCTTGAGCGCCGCGAAACCGGCCGCGCGCTTGAGCAAGGAAACCTTCGTGATGCGGTGCGTGGGCAAGACCACGAGCCCTTTATCCTCGTCGGGGACGAGATAAGTGAGCACGGCGTCGGTGCCCGGGCCCTTCGTCTTTTTGTGATGGTCGCGGCTCACGGAGTAGCGGTGATGGCCGTCGGCGATCAAAATCTTGCGCGGCGCCAGCGCTTTGCGGATCGCGGCGACATGAAGGGGTTTATCGACGACCCAGAGACGGTAATCGACGCCCGCGTGCGAACGGCCGATCGCGTCGGGATGACCCGTCATGCCGGCGGCGATGGCGCGACGGGCCGCGCCTGAGGGGTCGGCGAAGACGCCGAAGATCGGAGAGATGTTGACGCCGACCGCGTCGAGCATTTTAAGCCGGTCGACCTTGGGTTTCGCGAGAGTTCGTTCGTGCGGAATAATGGATTTGGCAGCACGAGGCGTCGCGCCAAGAGCGGACAGGATGCCGCGCCGTGTATAATTTTTTCCGTTCAACTTATAGCGTTCTTCAATCGCGTAAAACGCGGGATTGGGATCGCGTGAAATGGTTCCGTCGACGGTCCATTTACGCCATTGAGCGGCGGCACGCGTGTATTTCGCGGGCGGCTCTCCCTGGGGCAACTCCAAAAACACGGCGTTGGATTTACGCCGCCGCAACGCGGCGGCAAGCTCCGGCCCTATCACATCATAAGGAGGACAAAGGGCTGCGTTTAAATTAAACGAAGAGTACCGAACACCGCGGAAGGGACGTACATCAGCCATAGGTCATCATCCCGTTTAAGAGCATTCATTGTCAAGGCGCTCCTAGGACGGTAGAATGGCGGGGTAAATGAAGACGCTCGTCTTTGGCGGTACCTTCGACCCGCCCCATCGCGGCCATGCCGCGCTCCTTCACGCGGCCGCGATAAAAATTCGGCCCGATAAGATTGTGATCGTTCCCGCGTTCCAGTCTCCGTTAAAAGGTTCGCCGCAGGCGAAAATTGCAGATCGGCTCACGATGGTCCGTCTGGGTATTCTCGATTCGTTGCCGTTAAACATCCGCAACCGTTGCCGTTTAAACGCGCGCGAAGCGCGCGCGCGCCGTCCAGTCTTTACCTACGAGACGCTCGGCGCGCTCAAAGGGGAACTCCACTTCGTCTGCGGTCAAGACTCAGCGCTGTCTTTCAACAAGTGGCGCAACCCGGCCCTCCTGAAATCCCAAGCCACTTGGTGGTACGGCCCCCGACCCGGCGCCGCGGGCAAGGTCCCCTCGCATTTCCGCAGAATCCCGGGGACCTTCCCGGCCATTTCCTCGACGGAGCTGCGCTCAAAGCTCGCGCTCGATCAAGACTGCTCGAAGGAACTCCGGCCCTCCGTGAACGCCTTCATCAAAAAACTGAATTTGTACGGCAACGACTTGGTCACTCGGTTAAAAAGCACCCTTTCACCCTCACGCTACGAACATACTTTGAACGTGGCCTCTTTAGCCGAGTCCTTGGCGCATCGCTGGGGGGCGCCGCCCGACAAAGCCCGGCTCGCCGGACTCCTGCATGACATGGGACGGCGATTTCGTCCTTCACAGCTCGCCGTTTACGCGAAAAAAAATCGCCTCAAAGTTCCTGAACTCGAAACGATCATTGATTTAGACCCCATGCTGCTGCATGCCTACGTCTCGGAGGATTTAGCGCGTCGGGAATTTTCAATTAACGACAAATCAATATTGCAGGCGGTTCGTCGGCACACGCTGGGTGATCGCAGCCTCACGCTTCTCGATAAAATCCTCTATGTGTCCGACGCCTCATCTCTCGATCGTTCTCATCCCTCCGCCGCCGCCACGCGCGCGTTAGCGTTCACTGATCTCGACGCCGCACTGCGCGTGTGCGTACGCGAGAAAATAAATCACGCCCTCTCCCGCGACGCTTGGATCCACCCTTTAACCATACACCTATGGAATTCCCTCCCCGCGCTCTAATTATCCAGCGCGTTCTCGCGCTCGTTCTCCTCGCCTCAGCGCTCCTCGCCGCGTTCGTCGAGCGCTCTTCCTCCCTTTCGTCGCATATACGCGAAGGCAAACCCTGGCCGTTCTGGCTCGCCGTCCAAGGCCCGAGCCGCACGCCGATGGTACACCTCGGCGTCTACGATCCCGTCCGCCGCTCCCTCGTCCTCATCCGCGTGCCCGAAACGACCAAGCTCCAGGGCAAGCTCACTGCCGCGCGCATTTACACCGACGCGCTGCGAGCGACCGACGACGGGGCCGCGGCGATTCGGGCCGTCGAGGACCTGACCCAGGCGAAGATCTCCGCGCTGTCGCTCGAGGCCGTCGCTTGGGAGGGCGCCGGCCGCCTGACCCTGAACCTCGACTCCCGTCTTGAAAGCGATCCCGCCCCAGGCGACGACGAGATCGAAGTCGACGCGGCCCGGGCGCTCAAGTCACGCGGACGCTCGCCGCGAGCGTTGCTGACGCTCGCGAAGTCGGCCCTACGCGGCCTGCGCGCCGGCGACAAGTCGTCCGCCGACGCTCTGCTGCTCGCCCTCGAGCTGCGGCGAGTGTCCCTCGAACGCCTGGAACCCGCCCTTCTGCCCGACGACGCGGCCGCCCCGGTCTTCCTCGGCCGCGTGCTCGCGCCCAGGCCAGAGGCCGCTCCCGGCGACAAGCTGCCGGTCGTCGAAGTTCTCAACGGAACGGGCGTCCCGGGCCTGGCGGCCCAGGCGTCTAAAATTCTAGTATCGAAAGGCGTGGATGTGATCTCGAAGGGACCGTCCCCGCGCCCCCGCACGCGGACGGTCGTCTACGACCGCACCGGGGATTTTGAAAAGGCCTCGCGCGTACGCGCGGCGCTCGGCTGTCCGACGGCGATCACGGCGACCCGCATCGACCCCTTGAGGGGCGTCGACGCCAGCGTCGAGCTCGGCTCAGATTGTTTTTTTTAGGAGAGAACATGGAACTCGTCGAGATGCTGAAAGCCGCGGTGCAGGCCGGAGCCAGCGACATCCACATCGTCATCGGCAAGCCCCCGCTGATGCGCGTTTCCGGCGAGATCGTCGAGATCACGGGCTTCGCCAAGATCAACGCCGAAGAGTCCAAGCGCCTCATCTACTCGATCCTGTACGAAGAGCAGCGCGCCAAGTTCGAGGAGACCTGGGAGCTCGACTGCTCTTTCGCGGTCACCGGCCTCTCGCGCTTCCGCGTCAATGTTCTTTTGCAGAAGAACGGGGTCGAGGCCGTCATGCGCGTCATCACCTCCAAGATCCCGACGCCCGAGCAGTTGCGCCTGCCGAAGTCGGTCACCGACCTGGCCGACCTGCCGCGCGGCCTCGTGCTCGTCACCGGCCCGACGGGCTCGGGCAAGTCCACGACGCTCGCGGTCATCATGGAGATGATCAACAGCAAGTACGCCGACAACATCCTCACCGTGGAAGACCCGATCGAGTTCGTCTACGAGTCGAAGAAATCGATCTTCCGCCAGCGCGAGATCGGCCAGAACACGAAGTCCTTCACGGCCGCGCTCAAGTCCGCCCTGCGCCAGGACCCCGATGTCATTCTTATCGGCGAGATGCGCGACCTTGAGACGATCCAGCTCGCGATCACCGCCGCCGAGACGGGCCACCTCTGCTTCGGCACGCTCCACACGCAGGACGCGCCGTCGACGATCGACCGCATCATCGACGTCTTCCCCCCGCACCAGCAGTCGCAGGTGCGCGTCCAGCTCGCGGTCGTGCTCGCCGCCGTCGTCTGTCAGCAGCTCGTCGCCCGCAAGGACGGCGAGGGCCGGGTTGCCGCGCGCGAGATCATGATCATGACGCCCGCGATTTCGAACATGATCCGCGAAGGCAAGACGCACATGATCTACGGCGCGCTCGACACCGGCGCCAAGCACGGCATGATCCCGATGGACAAGGCCCTGGCCGAGCTCGTACGCCAGGGCATGGTCGCGCCCGAGGAAGCCCTACAGCGCGCCAACAACCAGGAGACCTTCAAGCAGCTCGCCGGCATCACCGGCAAGTCTTCCGCCTCGCTGATGTAACCATGGCCGCTCCCGACCGCGTCGCTCTGCTGCGTTCGCTCGAACTCTTCGATCAGTACACCGAGGAGCGGCTGGGCGCGCTGTCTGCCTACCTCGAGCCGCTGAGCTTTGCGGATGGGGCGGAAATTTTCGCCGAGGATTCGATCGGCGACGGACTGTACTTCATCGTCTCCGGCCGCGTGCGCGTGACCAAGCGCCTCGCCGCCGGCGGGCAGAAGGATCTCGCGTCGGTGGGCTCCGGCGACGTCCTCGGCGAGATGGCTTTGCTCGACGCCATCCCGCGTTCGGCCGGGGCCTATTCGGTCGGCGCGGCGGAACTGCTCCGGCTTAAACGCGACGACCTCAAGAAATGGCTCGCCGCCGACCCGAACCTCGCGATGCAGTTCTTCGCGGAGCTCGTGCAGGTTCAGTCGCGCCGTCTGCGCCGCACCTCCGCCGAGCTGGCTCTGCTCTACGACCTGTCGATGCTGCTCGTCGAGCCGGCGACGACCCCCATCTCGTTGCTCGAGCGCGCGCTCGGCCGCGTGCTGCCGCACTTCGAGGGCGAGTGGTCGGCCTGCGCGTTCGCCTACAACCCCTACAACGAGGAGATGGACCCGGCGGGTGCGGCCGGCAAGGAGGCGTTCGGGCCGGAGGCCGCCGCGTTGCCCGCGAAGACCGCCCCCGACCAAGCCTGGACGGACGAGCGCACCTTGACGCTCGTCATGCGCTCGCCCGCCAAATTGCTCGCGACGATGCGCTTCCGCGCCCACACCGTTCCCGACGAAAGCCGCCGCGCCGAAGCGGCGCGCACCCTCTCGGCCGTCACGCGCCTGCTCGTCTCGGCGCTCGAGAATCTCGATTTCCGCGCCGACGAGGCGCTCCGCCGCCGTCTTCAAACGAGGTCCAATGCCCAAAGCTTTTAAGACGGTCGCCATCACCGCCGCCCGCGCCATGGATGACAACAAGGCCGGAGACATTCTCGTGCTCGACGTGCGCAAGACGAGCCCGCTGTCGGACTACATGATCATCGCGACCGCGCTCTCGCGCCCGCACCTGCAGTCCCTCGAGGACAAGCTCGCGGAGGCGCTGGAGAAAACCGGCCTGCGCGTGCATCACCGCAACCGTCCGCAGAGCGATCTGTGGCGCGTGCTCGATTTCGGCGGACTCATCGTCCACCTCATGGACGCCGAGGCGCGCGAGCTGTACGCGCTCGAGCGCCTTCACGACGGCGCCAAGGAGCTCGCGTGGCGGAGCTGATCCAAGTCCTGACGGAAACGGCGCGCATGGGTGCGAGCGACCTGCACCTCGTCGTCGGCAAGCCGCCCATGGTCCGCCGCCAGGGCGTCATCGAACCCCTTCAGGGCATCCCGCCGCTCACCGCCGAGGAGTGCGAGCGCATGCTCTACTCCGTGCTCGCCGAGGCCCAGCGCGCGAAGTTCGAGGAGAACTGGGAGCTCGACGGCTCCGTCTCCTTGCCCGGCGTCTCCCGCTTCCGCCTCAACGCCTTCCGCCAGAAAAACGGCGCGGGTGCGGTGTTCCGCGTCATCTCGGCCAAGATCCCCACGCCCGCCGAGATCGGCCTGATGCCCTCGATCAGCAACTTGATCGACCTCCCCCGCGGCCTCGTGCTCGTCACCGGACCGACGGGCTCGGGCAAGTCCACGACGCTCGCCTGCCTCATCGAGCAGATCAACCAGAAGCACGCCAAGAAGGTCCTGACGATCGAGGACCCGATCGAGTTCGTCTACGAGGACAAGCAAAGCGTCATCCTCCAACGCGAGGTCGGCTCGACGACGAAGTCCTTCGCCGAGGCCCTGCGCCACTCGATGCGCCAGGACCCCGATGTGATCCTCATCGGCGAGATGCGGGATTTGGAAACGATCCAGCTCGCGATCTCCGCCGCCGAGACCGGCCACCTGTGCTTCGCCACGCTCCACACGCAGGACGCCGCGACCACGGTCGACCGCATCATCGACGTGTTCCCCACCAATCAGCAGCAACAGGTGCGCGTTCAGCTCTCGACCGTGCTCCAGGCCGTCGTCTGTCAGCAGCTCCTCCCGCGCAAGGGCGGCGGCGGGCAGGTCTGCGCGCGCGAGTTCATGAAGGTCACCACCGGCATCGCCAACCTCATCCGCGAAGCCAAGAGCCATCAAATCTACGGCGCCGTGGAGGCCGGAGCCAAGCACGGCATGATTACCATGGACCAGTACCTCGCCTTCCTCATGAAGCAGAACCTCCTCGAAGTCGACGAGGCCCTCGGCGCCGCCCACGATCCCGAAACCGTCAAGCGGCTGGCGGGCTTGAGCGTGACCAACCCGGGGACCGCCGCATGATCGTCGCCGCACTGCGCAAGAAGCTGGCCCACGAGGCCCGTAAATGGGCGCTGGTCCAAGGGGTTTCGTTGCCGGAACTCCTCACCATCAACGCTCCGCCCGCGCATGTGAAGGCCGACCTATCCTTGCCCTGGCCGCTGGCCGCCGCGAAGGCCGCCAAGAAGAACCCGATCGAGCTCGCGAAGTCCCTGGCCGAGCATCTCGCGCGCGTTCCGGAAGTCGAGTCCGCCGCCGCCGCTCCTCCCGGCTTCGTGAACATCGTTTTGCGCAACTCCGCGCTGTGCGCGAATTTGAAAGCCATCACGCTCTCGCCTAAGAGCTACGGCGAGGACGAGGGCGGACCCAAGACCAAGGTCCTCGTCGAATTCGTGTCCGCCAACCCGACGGGGCCCCTGCACATGGCCTCCGGCCGCGGTGCCACGCTCGGCGACAGCCTGGTGCGCATCATGAAGCGCCTCGGCCGCGACGCGCACGCCGAGTACTACGTCAACGACGGGGGCGACCGCGTCATCCTCCTCGGCGAATCCATCCTCGCGCGCTACAAGCAGTCCCTGGGAGAAACCGCCGCGGTCCCCGAGAAGGGCTACCAGGGCGAGTATCTCGTCGACCTTGCCGCGGCCGCCCCCGCCGAAAAATCCGGCTGGGACACGAAGCAGTGGGGCCGCTACGCGATGGACACCTTGCTCGCCACCCACCGCGACGACATGAAGGTCTTCGACGCGCACTTCGACCGCTGGTACCTCGAGAGCGAGCTGTTCGCCTCAGGTGCGGTGCCCGCCACGCTCGAGTTCCTCAAGGCCCGCGGCATGGTCTTTGAAAAAGACGGCGCCGTCTGGCTCGGCACCATGAACGCCGAAGGCTCCACCGACGACAAGGACCGCGTGCTCGTCAAGAACACCGGCAAGCCCACCTACTTCCTGCCCGACATCGCCTATCACAAGGACAAGTACGACCGCGGCTTCACCCGAGTGATTGATATCTTCGGCGCCGACCATCACGGCTATGTGCCGCGCATGCGCGCCGCCATCGCAGCACTCGGCAAGGCGCCCGAAAGCTACCACGCGATCGTCCATCAGCTTATCCACCTCTTCCGCGGCCAGGAAGCGGTCAAGATGTCCAAGCGCGCCGGAACCTTTATTTCGCTCCGCGAAATTCTCGATGAGGTCGGCAAGGACGCCTGCCGCTTCTTCTTCGCGTTGCGCACGCCCGACAGCCACTTAAACTTCGACCTCGAGCTCGCCAAGAAGCAGTCGAGCGAGAACCCGGTGTTCTACGTGCAATATGTGCACGCGCGAATCCATTCGATTTTCCGCAAGGCCAAGGAGACGGGGCTGTGGGCGGGCGGCGAACTGCCCATGCCCAACGCGACCTACCTGACCACCCCGGAGGAGCGCGCGCTCCTCAACAAGCTCGCCTGGTTCCCCGAGGCCCTGCTCGACGCCGAGCGCCTGCTCTCGCCGCACCCGCTCGCCAACTACCTCATGGAGCTGGCCGGGCTGTTCCACCCGTTCTACGAGAAGTGCCCCGTGGTGGCCGCCCAGGACCCCGAGCAGGGCAAGGCGCGCCTCCTGCTCATCGCGGGCGTGCGCGACGCCATCCGGGAAGGCTTGGATCTGTTGGGCGTGTCCGCGCCCGAACAGATGTAGGCGGTCAGGCCTCGAGATCGAGGGCGAGGCCCTTAAATCCCACGCCGGTGAACGAGTTGTAAATCACCGACAAGCCGAGCACGACGATGTCCATCAGCGCCGCGTAGAACAGCCCGAAGCCCGCCGTCGCGGTCAGTCGTAGCAACGGAGACATGCCGGCGCTCGAGCCCGCCAAAAACGCCAGGACCCCGCCGAGCAGGCCGAAGGCGGCGAACACGGCCGACAACGCGGGCTTGGTGGCCAGGATCACCATCACGGCGGCGACGAACGCGCCCAGCGCCAGCGCGGGAACCGAACCCGTGCGCGCCCCGTACAGCGCCACGGCGCCGAACACGACGGCGGTTCCCCCCACGGCCGGACTCTTGAACCAATACGGATCGACGCGCTTGATTCGGTAACTCATTTACCTTTTTTCATCGGAGCGCGATTCTTCGGAGCCATGGGGACGATAGGCAACTTGTCGTTCGCGTCGATCGCTTCGTCGATCAACGCCTTCGATCGCAGGATCTCAGGCGGGGTCACGGCGCCTTTCATGATGGAAGCGACCGGCGTCGTCTGGCTCCTCAGGTTTTCAAGCGCCTTCAGCGGATTGACGACGATGAAGGGCTGATCGATCGGAACCTCCGGTGGAAGCTTGTCGAGCGCGAGCGGCTCGCCGCCGCCGCTCATCGCGGTCTTCAGACGCTGGGCCATGTTCACGGGGTTGGGCAGGATTTCCTGCACGAGCAATGCGCTCACACCCGCCATCGCCGGCGTAGCCATCGAAGTTCCGCTCATCGAACCGTACTCCACGGCGGGCCGCTTGCCGTCGATGGACATCGAACCGTAGCGCGAGGGCGGCAAGGTCGAGACGATGTTCGAGCCCGGCGCCATGAACACCTCCTTAACCACCGAGGTCAGCTTGCGCGGGTCGAAGCGGTCGCCGAACGCGCTGAAGTCGGACATGCGTCCCGCGGAGTCGAGCGCGCCCACCGTGATGGCCGACGGCGCCGAGGACGGCGCGTCGATGCCGCCGTGGTTGTTGCGGTCGTTGCCCGCGGCGATGACGAACACGACTCCCTTGCTCGCGTAGCTCTCGACGACGCGCGCCATCTCGGCGCCGGGGGTGTCGCCGGAGCCTAGGCTCATGTTGATCACCTGGTTGCCGTCCTTGACGGCCTGATGGATCGCCTTGATGATGGCGGACTCGGGATTCTCGGAGGTGCGGTCGTTCCTCTCCTCCTGAAAGACCACGTAGCTGCGCAGCTGCGCCTCGGGCGCCAGCGCGTGAATGATTCCGGAGACGTGAGTGCCGTGGGCGCTGACCGCATCGCTGCCGACGCCGGGCGTATAATTGACCCGGCCCTTGACCGCGCTCGCGAGCTCGGGGTTCACGCCGACGCCGCCGTCGATGACCGCGACCT
>JAYTIP010000252.1:0-7754 GCA_043731745.1 Elusimicrobiota bacterium
CGCGGCGCGGGTGACGACCGAGGGGGGCAAGGTCGTCTCTGCGGGCGCGGTCGTCCTCGCGACGAATACGCCGTTCAACGACCGCTTCGTGATTCATACGAAGCAGGCGTCCTACCGGACCTACGTCGTCGCCGCACCCCTCCAGGGCGCCGACACGCCCCGGGCTTTGTACTGGGACATGGAGGATCCGTATCATTACGCGCGCATTGCGCGGGGGGATCGCGCTCATCCGGACACCTTGATCGTCGGCGGCGAGGACCACAAAACCGGCCAGCAGGAGGACCCGGCCCCCGTGCGCTTCGCGCGGCTGGAAAAGTGGGCCCGCGAACGCTTTCCCGCGATGGGCGCGGTCAGCTACCGCTGGTCGGGGCAGGTCATCGGTACGAACGACGGGTTGGCCTTCATCGGCCGTAATCCCGACGACGAACCCAACGTCTTCATCGTGACCGGCGACTGCGGCCACGGGATGACGCACGGCACGATCGCCGGACTCCTGCTGCCTGAATTGATCGCGGGCCGCAAGCACCCGTGGGAGGACCTGTACGATCCCAGCCGCGTGCTCCCCGGCGGCGTCGGTCGCTGGGCGCGCGAGAACCTCAATGTGGCGACGCAGTACGCCGGCTATCTGTCCCCGGGGGAGGCTCGATCCGTCGAGGATATTCGCCCCGGCACGGGCGCGGTCGTGCGGCGCGGCGTCTCGAAGGTCGCGGTTTATCGCGACGCCGCCGGCGCGTTGACCGAGAGATCCGCGATCTGTCCTCATTTGGGCGCGGTGGTGTGCTGGAACGCCGGTGAGAACACCTGGGATTGCCCGGCGCACGGTTCGCGGTTCGCCGTCGACGGCAGCGTCGTCAACGGGCCCGCCGCGTCGGGGCTGGCTGAAGCCAAGCCGGCCGGCAAGCCGCGCCGTGCGCGCCGGCGCGTGTCCGCCGGAGCCCGCGCCCGGGCCCGGGGCCGCAAGCGAACCGTGAAGAACTGACCGGCCGCGGTATTTGATAGAAAGAGTCCATGAAATACCGCAAACTCGGCGCGAGCGACCTGTCGGTGTCGGAGATATCTTTGGGCTCCTGGCTCACCTTCGGCGCGGGCGTCGACGACTCGGCCGGGCGCGCCTGCGTCGACGCCGCCTTCGACTCAGGGATCAACTTCATCGACACCTCGAATATCTACGGGATCGGCGCGGCCGAGGACTTCCTGGGCAAGGCGCTCAAAGGCCGGAAGCGGGATTCTTATGTGCTCGCGACCAAGCTGTTCTTTCCGATGACGGAGACCGACCGGGGCCTCTCGCGCGCGCAGATCCGCAAACAGCTCGACGCCTCCCTCAAACGCCTCGGCACGGATTTCGTCGATTTGTACCAGTGCCACCGCTACGACGACGAGACCCCGCTCGAGGAGACGATGGAGGCGCTGGGCGAGGCGGTGAAGTCGGGCAAGGTGCGCTGGCTCGGCTTCAGCGAGTGGTCGCCCGAGAATATTTCGGACGCGCTCGCCTTGTCCAAGCTGTCGAAGTTCGTCTCGAGCCAGCCCCAGTACTCGATTTTGTGGCCCAAGCCCGAAAAGGAAGTGTTTCCGTTGTGCGCGGCCAACGGCATCGGCCAGATCGTCTGGTCTCCGCTCGGCCAAGGGGTGTTGACGGGCAAGTACATGCGCGGCGCTCCGCCGCCGGCCGACTCGCGCGCGACGAGTCCCGACATGAGCGGCTTCATGAGCCGTTGGCTCACGGATTCGATCCTCGCGAAGGTCGATCGCCTGCGGCCGATCGCCGAGCAGGCGGGAATGACGCTGCCGCACCTGGCGCTCGCCTGGGTGCTGCGCCGGCCCGAGGTCTCCTCGGCCATCATCGGCGCCAGCCGCCCCGCGCAGGTCGTCGAGAACGCGGCCGCCTCGGGCAAGGTTCTGCCGCCCGACCTTCTCAAGGCCATCGACGCGGCCGTCGCCTGACCGGAATTTCGTAGAATTCCCGGCCATGTACACCACGGCCGAGTACTACCAGAGCATCCTCGACAACCTCACGGGCGGTTTTTTGTCCGTCAGCCTCGAGGGTACGGTCGTCTACGTCAATCCGACCGCGGGCCGCATCCTTCACTTTCCGGATGTGAACAAGCTCATCGGCATGGAGTACCACCAGGCCCTGGAGAACTTTCCGGCGCTCGTGGAAGTCGTACGCGACGTCCTGGCCACGCACAAGACCGTCCAGCGCGCGGAGGTCAACGTGCTGCACGGCGACGCGCCGCTGACCATCGGTTACAGCACGCTCCAGGTCAAGAACCGGCGCGGGGACTACCTCGGGCTGGGCATCATCTTCCAGGACCTGTCCTTCAAGACGCTCAAGAAGCCTTAGGCGGGCAGCGCCGCGAGCAGTTCCGCCAGGAACTTCGCGTGATCCCAGGCCTTGATGTCGATGGACAGCCCCAGGCGCACCACGACGAGCCGCCGCGAGGGAATCACGCTCAGGCACTGTCCTTCGTGGCCGAGGGCGTGGAACGCGTCGCCCGGAATAGCGGAAGCTCCGGGCGTTTCGCCGCCGAGCTCCTTGGACAGCTTCAGCCACCAATGCGCGCCGTAGCGCCCGTTCGGCGCCTGGGGCGTGGGGCTCGCGCCGAAAGCCGCCCACCCGGCGGGCAGCACGCCGTCGCCGCCGCCCTCGTAAAGCAGGCCGAAGCGCGCCCAGTCGCGCGCCGTGGCGAACAAGAACGACGAGCCCACGAAAGTCCCCGACGCGTCGGTCTCGAACACCGCGCTCTCCATGCCCAGCGGGTCGAACAGCGCGCGCCGCGGCCAGGACGGATAGTCCGCCTCGCCGACGGCTCGGCGTGCTATGAGCGATAAGATGTTGGTGGTTCCGCTCGAGTATTTCCAAAAGCTCCCGGGCGGATGCTCGAGCGGGCGCGACGCCGCGAAGCCGCCGGCGTCGTAGCCGTCGAAAAGCATGCGCGTCACGTCGGACAGCGGATCGGAGTACACCTCGGAGAAGCGCAGGCCGCTGCGCATGCGCAGGAGATCCTCGAGAGAAATGCCCGCGCGCGCGTCGCCGTTCCACTCGGCCAGCAGGTTCCGGTTCGTGAGCGCGAGGCGCCCGTCTTTCACTAAAGTCCCGATCAAGGCGCCCATGACGCTTTTCGTCATCGACCAGCCATTGAGCGGGGTATTGGCCGATATGCCGCCGGCGTATCGCTCGCCCACGACGACGCCGTCTTGAACGACGAGCAACGCGCGGGTGCGGCGGAGCCTCGGTCCGGGCTCGGTCATCGCCGCGTCGAGGATCGCGCTCAGCTCCGGACGCTCGGAGGACGGCAGCTCCGCCGAGCGCGCGCAGTGAGAGGCGGCGAAGGCCGTGGGGAAGCGGCCGTCGATCAACGCCGCGCCATAGCCCGGACGCCAGGCCGCGACGCGGGGCTGCAGGCCGCAGAGAGAAACCGTGACCGTTTTCTTATCGCGGTCGACGACGGCGCCGAAAAGGCGCATGAGCCGGTAGGCTTCGTCGGACACCTCAGGCGCCTCGTCGGGGTTTAGCTCGAGGCCGGAGACGAACAAAGCCGAGCACAGCGCCTTCGCCTTGTACGCGCAACCCACGGATGCGATCCTTTTTAGCCGGAGAAAAGACCAGGCCAGCAGAAAGCCCGCCCCGACGGCGATCAGTCCGGTCACAGCGCCCCGTCGATCGCGGCCGCGGCGAAGCGCACGAAGCCGGGCAGGGCCTTCGGCTCTTCACGCGCGAGGCGGGAGATTTCATCGAGCAAAGCCATTTGAATCACGACGCCCTTACCTCCGGCGGCGGTCGCGACGAGGCGGTCCCGGGTTTGGTAGCGCTCGGAGACGAAGCGCAGTTCGCCGTCGTAGTCTTTAAGCCGGTTCGAGGCGGCGTAGAGGCGGGCGAGCGACTTCCAACGATCCTCGTCGAAAGAGGGGTGGCGCTCGCCGCCGTTGAGACGCTCGCGCAGCGACTTCGCCGGCAGCGGAAGGTCCCAGCGCTGTAACGAGGGGGACTTGGCATAGTTGGCGAGGCGGTTGCGCGCAGAGTCGAGCGCCGATCCGGGCAATGCGTCCGGTTCGCCGAAGGTGTAGGGGGCGGGCGCCGGGGTGGACCGCGCAGCACCGGCAAGGGCTTCCAGGCGCGGGAGGTACTCCGCGAGCAATGTTTTTTCTTTGTCCCCGTAGTCGCCCGTCGGCTCGCTTTGAATTTCGCGAAGACGGTCGACGACTCGCCCTGGGCGGTAGAAATAGATCGAGCCGCCCGGAAGGCCGTCGTGCGGGTGCTCGACGCGGCGAATTCCCATGTCCGCGGCGGCCTTCGTCCTCATGATCCGCGCGACGACCGAGCCGACGCCATTGTATAAGTAATAGCCGGGCTTGCGCGCGTCGAGCAGGAAGGCGGTGAAGGTCGGATCGGGTCCGCTCAGGTAGTCCACGGCTTCGCGGTCGCCGGCTTTCCAAAGCTCGGAGACGACTCGCGCGAACGCGGCCGCCGCCGCGGGAGGCGCGGCGGGGCTTTTGGGGAGGACGGTCGAGCCCGCTCGAATCTGGCCGGCGATCTGGCGCCCGTAGTCGGTCGCCGCACCCCAGGCGTCGACGAACCCCTGCGCTTGCGGGCTCACGCCGAGGAATTCAGGGGTGTGGTCGGCGGTGTGCCACTTCTGCCCTTCGGGGTAGCGCAAAGTATTCTCTTCGATGGCGTCGCGGATGCGCGTGCGCGCCAGCCACAGCGCGTCCTGCAACGGATAGCCGAGCACGGCGACGCCGAGAAAGACGCTCTTGTTCGCGGAGGTCAGGCGCTTGTCGTCGACGGCCTCGAGTACGAGGCGGTCGGCGGGGCTCGGGCCCTCGGGCTCGGTCACGAGGCCCCGAGCCTTCCAGCCGTCCCACAGCTCGGCCAAGGCGGCGTCGCGCTTGTCTTCAGGCAGCTTGGCGAATTCGGCGGGATCGTAATGACCGAGCACCAGCTTGGCCACCTCGACGCGCCGCAATGCGTCGGTCGCCACGGGCGCGGGAAGTGGCGCGGCGCCTGGAACCAAATTTACGGGCTGTGCGACGGGTGCCGCCTGCACGCTCACGAGCAGGGCCGACGGCGCCAAGGTGGGCACGGCGAGCGTGGGGCTGATCGAGGCGAGATCGAGGCGAAGTTGAAGCACGACGGGCGTCGGCGCCAGCGGAACGCTCAAGGAGGGCACGGTTTCGACGACGCCGGCGCGCAGGGAACCGGACAACGCGAAAACGAAGGCGAGAAGGGGGAGGGGCGTCCCCGGGGCTCTCATTGGCCTAGTATAACCGTCCCGCCGTAAAATGCCAGGCCGCTAGTGCGTGGTCCGGTAGGCGGTCCAGCAGAACCAGAGCAATAAGGCCGCCGTCACCGCGACCGTCTGAACCGCCGCCCAGCGCACATGGCCGCGGTGTTTGTGATCCAGCAAGGTCCAGCCGTGCTTTGCGTGCTCCAGACGCCGCTTGCCGGGATGGGCGCGGTGAACGCGGACATGCTCGTCGACGCCGACGGAGGCGAGGTCATGGACGATCATGGCTAGGAACACGACGGCGATGAGGATGGGCACGAAGGGGAGCGCGCGCAGAAGCCGGCACACCGTATCGGCGCCGCCTTCCTCGCACCGTCCGTAGGCGAAATAAATCCACGCCGGGACGACGAGTATCGTGAGCGGCGCGAGCCCATAGTGGATGGCGCGGGCCTTGCGATGAATGCGGCGCACGTGATGCGGGTGGTGCTCGATGCTCACTTGGCTCCTCCGTCGAACAGCGGCCCGCGGTAGAACGAGTGGCGCAAGGCGCGTGCGGGCGCGCGCGCCTCGCCGGGGCCCCGTTCATAATCGTCGAAAGCGGCCTCCATCTGCGTCCGGTACAAAGTCCAGGCGCTTTCGCAGTTGGGAGGGGTTTTGATCGCGTGGCTCGCCGCGTAGTCGTCGACGATTTGCTGGCAACGAAGCTTGCCCGGCGCGCGCTCAAGCGGCGCCGCGACGACGCCCAGGCGCTTGAGCTCGGCGCTCTCGGCTTGGCGTAACTGCCGGCGCCCGTGGGCGTTCGAGTCGTGACCCCGACCGCGGATCTCGTCGCTGAGTGTCATGAACGGCTCGAGCTTCTTCGTCTCGTAGCCGGGCAGAAAATCCTCGAAGGATGAAAGGTAGCGCCGCCAAAGCGCGGCGCGCTCCTTGTTGTATAGGGGCAGATCGGGCGCGACGCCGTCAAAGAGGTGTCCGAGCCCGGTCGGATACATACGGGCCGGATTGTGGATGCGGCGGTGCGCGAAGGTGTCCCCGTAGAAGTGCAGGGCGAAGCCGAGCGCGCAATAGGCGTCGGCGCGGGCTTCGGGCTCGTGCGGCGCGGCTTCGGCCGTCTTCAGCGTGGAGCGCGCCGCGGCGAGGCCGATGGCGTGCGCCGCCTCGGAGCTGCCGCCGGTCAGCGCGTGCAGGGCCTGCTGGACGGTGATCATGCGCCCCACGGGCTCGTCGGCGCCGATCGAGCGCAGCGACCACCACGCGTAGATAAGAGGATGGCGCATCATGCGGCGGTAGGACTCGATGGGGTTGAGCTCGGGCGCCTCGTCGGCGAGCTGCGCGCACAGCGACACGACGGCGTCCTCGGGGCCTTGGCGGGAGGCGGCCAACGCCAAGCGCGTCGAGTAGTAGTGATCCTCCCGTTGATAGCCTGCGGCGGGGACGGCGAGGGCGCACGCCAAGAGCGCCGCCGCGAGCCGTTTCATGCGCTCATCATACCCAAAAAGAACCGCCCCGGCCTTTCGGCCGGGGCGGTCGCTCCGGGAATAATCGCCCTACCAGCCGATTTTTCCCGACAGCAGTTCGTTGAACGCGGCCGACTTGTGCATGCGCTCCATCGCGGACGGAACGGCCGCCGGCGAGGGGGCCGACGGAGCCGCGGCGGTCCCATACGGTCCCCCGTCGCGGTCGAACATCAGCAACGAATCGTTTCCGGACGCGTCCTTGGCCGTGACGATCACGAGCTTGAGCGAACGGACGTTCTCGCCGCTGCCGTCGACGCTCTCGCCGTTGACGAGCTTGATCTCGCTGACGCCGGACGCAAGGTACCGCGGCGCCGCGTTCGCGTCGTTGAGGTCGTAGAGGTCGGCCGAGCGCTCGGTTCCGCTGATCACGATCTTGCGCGAGCCGTCGGCATCCGCGACCGCAGCGGTCGCCCCGCCGGCGTATTCGAGCTCGATCTGACGGATTACCTGCGTCGTGGAACCGTCGGACTCGTGCTTGTCGTCGTAGACGAACTTGGCCGACTTCACTCCGGTTCCGAGCCACTTGCCGCCCGCGGCGGCGCCGTTCTGGTCGGTCGCGGTGAGGTCGTACAAGTACGCCTCCTTCGCCGTGCCCAGGATCTGCACGGAGCGCGTGCCGTCGAGGCTGTACATCGTCTCCTGATCGGGCGCCGGCGTCGACGGGACGCTGGGCTCGGCCGGCGGCATCACCACGGGCTGCGTCGTGTCCGGGCGCGTGATGATCGTTCCCGCGTTGTCTTGATAGCGGTAGTAGTTGTTGTCGATGATCACATAAACCACGGTGGGAGCCACCGGATCCTGCCACCACCAGCGGCCGTCGTGCATGTACACCCAGCGGCCGTCATAGGGGTCGTACCACCAGTAGCGGTCGTTGTAGTAACGGGTCCAGAAGTAGTCGCTGCCGACATAGAAGCCCCACCAGTGGTAGCCGTAGGTGTCGTAGTGGTGGCACATGCGGTTGCCGCCCCAGTCGTACCAGCCGTAGCCGTGGTCGCTGGTGTTCCAGCCGCGG
>JAYTIP010000253.1:0-9580 GCA_043731745.1 Elusimicrobiota bacterium
GGGATCGCCTGTCGGCGGGAATGCCCGATGAGCGCCGTGCGCTCATCCTCGACGCGGCCCACGACTTCGTCCTTTATAAAGAGGGCTACTCGCCCGACGTGCCCGACAAGGTGCGCGAGCTCGAGCGCGGCATCTTAGTGAGGCGAGCGAAGCTCGCCGCGCCCTCGATCGATCCGGCGCCTCCCGTTTGGGCCGCTCCGCCGGATGAGGGGCATTTGAGAAAGCGCCTGCGAGTGGGCGTCGGCGGCCGCAACGGAGGCTCCTTCACCGAGCTCGCGTGGCGCCCCGGCTACCACGATCTGCTCGACCGCCCGGGCGGCTATGTCCCCGGCGCCGAGATCGAGGGCTTCTCCTGGCGCCTGCGCTACGACCACGACGACCGCAAGGTCTATGTCCGCGACCTGCGCGTCATCGAGGTGCTCTCGGTTTCACCGTGGGATCCGTGGATGAAGAAGCCCGCCTGGACGGTCGGCACCGGCCTCGACACGGCGTTTGAATTGGGCCGCCCCGCCGCCGATTCCTTAGTGTACGAAGGCCATGTCGGCACGGGCGAGGCTATCGAGCTCGGTCCTCACGCGAGCGGCTGGGCCTTGGCCGTGGCTGAAGGCGCGACCGGGGTCGTGCTACGAGACGGCTACCGAATCGGCGGTAGTCTTCGCATCGGCGCCGCGGCTCAGCTCAGCGGACGCTGGCGGGCGCTCCTCGAGGGTGCCATGTCCGCGCAGGCGTTCGGCGACCGCACCCCCAATCACCGCCTGCGCGCCGGCCTCAACTGGGCCCCGTCCCGCGACCGCGCGATCCGCGCCGAGTTCCTGTTGCGCGGGCCGCACAAAGAAGGAGGTCTGTACGCGGTCCTTTACCATTAAACTCCCGCTGGCGGCCGCGCTGCTGCTGTCCGCCTGCACGAACATCTTCCTCCAGCCCGACCGCATGCTCCACGACCGCCCGGAACGCGTCGGCGCCAAGTGGGAGGAGGTCCTCTTTAAGTCTGCCGACGGGACCGGGCTGATGGGGATGTGGTTCCCGGCGCAGGGAAGGCCTTCAAAGGGCGTGATCGTCCACTTCCACGGCAACGGCGAGAACATGACGAGCCATTTTCTGTTCGTGTACTGGCTGGCGCTCGAGGGCTACGATGTTTTTGCTTTCGACTATCGCGGCTACGGCGCTTCGAAAGGCTCGAAGTCCCTCGCCGGCTCGGTCGAGGACGGCGCCGCCGCGATCAAGGTCGCCCGCGGCCGCGCCGCCGGCGCGCGCGAGCGCCTCATCATCGTCGGCCAAAGCCTAGGCGGTGCCTTGGCCTTAGCCTCGCTCGACCGCGACGGGGGGGAAGGCGTGCGCGGCGTGATCCTCGACTCCACCTTCGCGTCCTACCGAGCGGTGGCGCGCGACAAGTTGCGCCAATGGTGGTTGACCTGGCCCCTTCAGTACCCTCTGACCTGGGCACTCGTGAGCGACCGCTGGGCCCCCGAACGCCTCATCGCCCGCCGTAAGCCCGTGCCCCTGCTCGTGATGCACGCCGTCGGCGACCCCGTCGTCCCCTACGCCCAAGGCCGCAAGCTCTTCGACCTAGCGCCCGGCCCGAAGGAGTTCTGGAAGCTCGACAGCGCCGGCCACACAGAAGCGATGTTCCTGAAGGGACCCCAGTATCGTCCCGCGATCCTCGCCTGGCTCGACCGCATCCTCCAATAAGAGCAACGCAACAGATAGGGGTCTGACCCCTATCTGTACGCGAGCGTTAGGGCTTGGAGAGGATGCGGCGGAAGGCGGCGGATTCGGCGGAGCGGGCGGAGAGGTCGGTCTCCGCCTTGAGAGCGGCGCTCAGGTAGTGGAGCTCGGCGTCGGTGCCGATTTCGGCGATGGCCAGGGCGGCGGAGGTTCGGACGCCGGAGTCCTTGTCGGCGAGGGCGACGCCGACCGCGTCGGCGGCGGAGGGGCCGCCCACGTCTTGGAGCGAGCGCACGGCGAGCATGCGGATCTGCCACTTGGGCTCGAGGCGCAGGCATTCGGCGAGCGCGCCGACGACGAAGCCCTTCTTGGTGCGGCCGAGTGCCAGCACGGCGGCGTAGCGCACCCACCACGAGGGATCGGAGCGAAGAGCGCGCGACAGGCGCGTCGCGGCGCCGTCGGCGGGGATGCGTCCGAGCGCCAAGGCGGCGGCGTAACGGACCTCGGGCGCGGGATCGTTGAGGGCCTCGCCGAGCGAGGGTGCTGAGACGGCGTCGCCGATACGGCCTAGCGCGGTGGCCGCGGCGGCGCGAAGACCGGCCGGCTCTCCCATGTTGAGCATGACGGCCGATAAATGCGGTACGGCGCTGACATGGCGCGGAATCGCGGCGGAGTGAATCGCGGCCAAACGGTCGGCGGGATTGGGGGAGCGCAGGCCGCCCATGAGCCAGGCGGGGGAAGGAGGGGAGATCAGCGCGTCCTTGAGTTCCTCGTCGTCCGACACGAGCCGCTCGAGGGGATCCTCGGCGGCGCCGAGCAGCGCGTCGGTCGGAGGAAAATCGTTTTGGCGCGCGGCAGCGGCGGAAGGCGAGTACGCGGCAAGCCCGATGGGCGCGGGGCTCGCGTTGGCGAGCGAGGCGACGAGTACAACGGTAAGGCCGATGCTCATGGGAGCATAAGTCTAACAGACGGACCGGTTTCGCGCCAGGGGAAGTTCAGGCTGCGGCGGGCGACTTGGGGTCCGGGGCGCACGCCTTGGCCTTCGGCTTGCTCATGCCGATGGCGAGCTTGACGCTCGCGCCGAAGGTCTTCAAGGGCTCCCCCAGGGTGTGGGACACCATGCGCACGCAGCCGAGTGAACAGCCTGCCTCGCACGGTTTGTGGACATTGTTGGTCTGAAGCCGCTCGGGCGTCGCCGACATGAGGTCGAAGGCGACGCCGCGCTGCTGCGCGCACCACTGGATCGAGCCGGCGGCGGTGATGTAGAGAAACTTAAATCCGCCGAGGCACTTCCACGGGCGCGAGAAATCGCCGTTGAGCATCTCTTTAAGATGCTCGCCGTAAAAATTGACGCCCTCGAACACGCCGTACTTGTCGAGGAGCTGAAGGTACTTCTCGCCTTTGATCGCGATCTGTCCGCCCTTGCCGTGCATGATGGAGAAGCCGAACGCGAACGGCAGCTCTTTGAGCGTGGCGCGGAACTCGTCGTAGTTGTTGAGGTTCTCTTCGTTGAGGACGGACTGGATTTCAACCTGGAACTTGGCGGTCTCGGCCAACAGCTTGAGCTTGGGCAGCACCGACTTGAGCGACTTGTCGGACCAGTCGGTCGGGTGAAGCGTGTCGACGGAGACCTGCATAAAGTCCAACCCGGCTTCGTTCAGATCGAGAATGTTCTTCTTCGTGAGAAGAAAGCCGTTGGTGATGATGGTCGCGAGGTTGGAGCCGCCGCGCTTGGACTTCGTGTAGCGCACGAGCTCCGCGATGTCGGGGTGCATCATCGTCTCGCCGCCGAGGAAGTCGTAGACGAGCACGCCGAGCTCGTCGAGCTTGTCGATGCGGGCCTTCATCGTCTCGAGCGGGATGATGGGCGCGCCCGGGGTGTACTCGTCGCAGTACGAGCAGGTCAGGTTGCAATCATCGGTGACCACAACTTGGGCGTACATCGGCCGCGAGTCGATGACCCGCTTAGCTCCCGTCAGGACGAATCTTTTGTCGACGGCCATGCGCAAATTATACCATTTGCCCATGATGGGAACCCTGGGAGCTTTGGCGGCCGGCGGCGTCGTCGGAACCTTCGCCCGCGGGGCGGCGAACTGGGTCTTCAACTCGCCCCTCAACACGCTCTGCGTCAACCTCTTCGGTTGCTTCCTGATCGGGCTCTTCGACGCCTCGTTGACGCGGCGCGGCGCCTCGGCGCACATGCGTCTGCTGCTGATCACGGGCTTCTGCGGGGCCTTCACCACCTTCTCCGCCCTCGTCTTCGAGGCCGACGCCATGCTCCGTGAATCTCCTTCGCGCGCGCTCGGCTATGTGCTCTTGAGCCTCGCGGCGGGCCTGGGCCTGCTGCGGCTCGGCGCTCTGATCGGCGCGCGCGCGTGAACCGCCTCGCCGGAGAGAAGAGCCCTTATCTCCTTCAGCACAAGGACAATCCCGTCGATTGGTACCCGTGGGGTCCGGAGGCGTTCGCGCGGGCGAAGGCGGAGGATAAGCCGATCCTGCTGTCGATCGGGTATTCGACCTGTCATTGGTGCCATGTGATGGAGCATGAGAGCTTCTCCGTGGCCGAAACGGCGGCGGTCATGAACGAGCACTTCGTGTGCGTGAAGCTCGACCGCGAAGAACGGCCGGATGTGGACAAGCTTTACATGACGGCGGTCCAGGCGATGACGGGGCAGGGGGGGTGGCCGCTCAACGCCTTCTTGACGCCGGACTTGAAGCCCTTTTACGGGGGGACTTACTTCCCGCCGGACTCGAGGTACGGGCGGCCGAGTTGGACGGGCCTGTTGCGCAACCTCGCCCACCTGTGGGAGACCCGGCGTGAGGATGTGGTGAAGGACGCGGAGAACCTCACGGCGGCCGTGGCGAAGTATGCGGGGGCGGGGGACGCGGCGCGGGGACGGCCGGAAGCGGGGGCGTTTGAGATCGCGGAGAAAAATCTAAGAGCCTCGTTCGACGCGGAGAACGGGGGGTTCGGGGAGGCGCCGAAGTTTCCGATGCCGGCGAATATCCGCTTCCTGCTGCGACGGCACGCGAGAACTGCCGGCGCGGACGCCAAGACCATGGCGGTGGAAACGCTACGAGCCATGACGCGGGGCGGGATATTCGACCAGCTTGGGGGCGGGTACGCGCGCTATTCGACGGACTACGCGTGGAGAATCCCGCATTTCGAGAAGATGCTGTATGACAACGCGCAGATATTGGAGTGTTTGGCCGACGCGTGGGCGCTGACGCGAGACCCGGAAATAAATTTGGCGTTGGAAAGGACGGTGGAGTATCTCGAACGCGATCTCCGCTCGCCAAAGGGCGGGTTCTTCTCGGCGGAAGATGCGGATAGTTTGCCGAAGGATTCCCAGGACGGGCATAAAGAAGAAGGGGCGTTTTATCTTTGGACCCGTGCGGAGGTTGATTCGTTGTTGGGTAAAGAATCGGCTGCGTTCTGTGCGCGGTACGGCATCGTCGAGGGAACGAACGCTTTGGCGGATCCGCACGGTGAATTCGTTGGGAAGTGCGTGCTGTATGATAACGAGCCCGCGGCGATGGACGAGGTCGCGGCGGCGAAAGGACGAGCGGTGCTTTTCGCCGCTCGGGCGAAACGGCCGAGGCCTTCTTTGGACGATAAGGTTCTGACTTCTTGGAACGGATTGGTGATCGCGGGGTTGGCGCGCGCTTACGGCGCGACCGGCAACGGCAAGTATCGGGAACTCGCGGTTGGCGCGGCCGAGTTTATTCGAAGTGAGTTATCGTCGCCGGACGGGAAAACCCTATGGCGACGATGGCGGGACGGGGAGAAAGCGATTAACGGCATGGCGGATGATTATGCCTACCTCGCGTACGGCCTGCTGGCGCTGTATGAGGTCACATTCTCTCCTGTTTATCTTGAATGGACGATAAATCTCGTTCTGGAAACCATTCGCCGCTTCGCGGCGGACGGCGGAGGACTGTACCAGACGGCCCTTGGAGACGGATCGGAACTCTTTGCGCGAGCCATTGAAGATCACGACGGAGTGGAACCGGCGCCGAGTTCGGTTTTGGCCGATGTTTGTTTACGGCTTTATCAAACGACGGGGAACTCGGTGTTTGAGCAATTCGCGGAAAGGACATTTGAACGGTTCGGGCCGACCTTGTCGACACGGCCTCTGGGACTGCCGTTTCTTTTAACGGCGTTTGATCGAGCGCTCGGACAGTCAAAGACCGTCATAATCGCCGGAGTCGACCTTGCGGGAGGCTCGGATTTGCTCGCGGCGCTTCGCGCCGCGGCGATAACGGATTTGGTGAGTGCGGGGTATAGGCAAAGGGATAAAGGCTTAACGGCAAAAATTATTCCGATCGTCGCGGAAATGAGCGACGTGCCGCGTGCACGAGCGTATGTGTGCGTCGGGCAGGCCTGCGGCCTGCCCATTGAATCCGCCGATCTTCTTTCGGAACGGCTAAAATAAAACGGCATGAAGCCCGAGAAGACCGAAGAAGAAAAAGCCCGTTCCAAACGCGTCCATGCCCTGGTGATGATCATCCTTGGCGCGATCATGTCCGTATGCGCCCTCATGGCCGGCCTTATCGCTCTACATCCCGGTACCTTCCCTTCCTGGTTGACGGGAGGGTGGTTTCGCGGCGCGACGCCTTCGTACCGCGTTCCTAAGGCGAGTGTCGTGAATTTCACGGAGTTTTACGCCGGGGCCACATCTCGGGCCAAGATTCAGCACAAACTCGTTCTGCTTCACCTCTCTCCGTCCTGGTCTCACGAGGCGCGCTTGATGGAGGAAACCACCTACGCGGATCCCAAGACGGCGGAGTGGATCGCGCAGCGGTTCATCGCGACGCGGGCCGATTCGGATGAGCGGCCGGACTTGGCGTTCATCTACGGGGTGGGAGCGTGGCCGACGACGGCGCTCGTGAGCCCCGACGGGCGGCTGCTCGCGGGAGCCTCGCGGCTGACGCCGGGGCTGATGCGGCCTTGGGCGGATCTGATTCTCGACACGCTCAAGGACGAACCGCTCAAGGCGGACGGCTTCGCGGCGGATTCGCGGCGGCGGCTTGAGGCGGTGCGACGGCGCGGCGAGACTCCGCCCGGGCCCGACGATGCGGTGTGGGGCGGGGCGTATCGCGCGCCGGGTGAATTCGCGAAATTGTTGAGCGATCAGGCGACGGTCGTCTCGTCCTCCGACGCGGTGCGGGCGAAGGCGGCCCTCGGCTTCGTGGAGCGATTCCTGGCCTTGCCGGGCGGCGGTTACGCCAACTCGGCACGCGGCGAAGTCGAGCTCAAGGATGGACGCATCGAGGAAGGCGCCTCCTACTTCGCCAAAGACGACGCGGGGCGCCGCGCGGCGGGCTTGCCCGTCGTGGACCGGCGCGTGTTCGCGGGACCCAACGCCGACATGGCGCGCGCGGTGCTGCGCTCGTCCCAGGCGTCGGCCGCGCAGAAGGATCACGCGCGGCGCACGCTCGACTTCGTCTGGACGCGCCTGGTCAAGGACGGCCGCGTCGAGCGCTTGGCGGGGGGCATCTCGGATTGGCCCGCCGACCAGTGGTCCGTGATCGAGGCGGAGATGACGGCGGGGCATTTGGAGCGCGCGCGTAAAGTGTTCGCGCGCCAGGACACGCCGGCGTTGCGGGCGCTTGGTCCAAACCCCTATGTGGACGCCCTCCGTCGTCGACTGAAGACCCGCTAGCCCTTTAAATTGAAAAGCCCCGCCCCCTCACGAGAGGGAGCGGGGCTTTTTTCGCAGTCCCTAGAAGTCGTCTTTGGACGCTGCGGCGGATTTCTTCGGAGCGAGCGACCAGAGGTACTCGACGAGGTCGTTGATCTCCGCGTCGCTGAGCTTGGTGCCCCACTTGGGCATCTGCAGCATGGGCGCGGGCGCCGACGAGCTCGACGGGATCGGGATGGCGCCGACCTTGATCTTGGAGGCGAGCTCGGCCTTGCTGTAGCCCTCGGTCACCTTGGTCAACGACGGGATCAGGCCGCCCGCGACGTTGTTGTTCGGGTAGCCGCCGTAGCCGCCCTGCGCGTGGCAGGAGATGCAGCCCGCGTAGTTGAAGATGATCTTGCCGCGTTCCGCGGCGGGCAGTGCCTTCGCCTCGGCGGTGAGCCAGGGCTTGGTGGGCCAGCCCTCGCCCGTCTGTGCGGTCAGGTAAGCGACCAGGTCGGCGCGCGTCGAGTCCTTGAGGTTGAAGTTCGGCATGACCGTCTTCGGATTCCAGGAGTGGGGGTTCTGCAGCCACTGGTCGATCCAGGGGCCGGACTTGCGGAAGCCTACCATGGTGAGGTCCGGGCCCCAGGCATTGCCTTCGCCGCCGATCTGGTGGCATTTCACGCAGCCGAGGCCGTTGAAGTCGCGGCGGCCGCGGGCGACGGGATCCGTCAGCTCGCTTTGGGGCGAGCAGGCGGCGGAGATCAGAAGCAGGGCGGGGAGTATCCAGCGATTCATGTCAGACGCCTCCGAAAAGGAGCATGCCGAAGATGAGAGGAAGAAAAGCGAGCGAGGCCAGAAACAGGCGGCGGTTGTCGACGAGGCTCATCGTCCAGCTCGCGCGCAGGCCGAGCAGGAGGAAGGAGCCGGAGACGGCGAAGGCGCCGATCGCGTACTCGGGGCGCGCCAGGCCGACGAGCACCGGGGCGATCGTGGCCGGCAGCAAGGTGAAGGAGTGGATCGCGATTTGGACCGCGGTCGTGCCGCCGTCGGGGTGGACGACGGGCATGACCTTGAAGCCGGCGCGCGCGTAGTCCTCGCGATAGATCCAGAACAAGGCGAGGAAGTGGGGGATCTGCCAGAGGAACTGGATGGCGAAGAGCACGCCCGCGCGGGCGTCAAGCGGGGCGCCTGCGGCGACCCAGCCGATCACCGGAGAAGTCGCACCCGCCGCGGCGCCGATCCAGGTGGTCTGCGGCGTGATCATCTTGAGAGGGGTGTAGATGAGGACGTAGAGAACGATCGTGGCCAAGGTCAGCGCGCCGGCGACGGCGCCGCCCGCGAGCCAGACCATGACGGTGCCGACGACGGCGAGCGTCAGCCCGAAGGCGAGGGCGGCGCGCGGCGTCACCTTTCCCGTCGGCAAAGGCCGGTTCTTGGTGCGATTCATGAGGCCGTCTTGGACGATCTCCAGGCGCTGGTTGAGCGCGCCGCAGGCGGCGGCGGCCAGCGCCGCTCCGAGCACGACGACGGGCAGGGCTCGCGTCGCGGTTCCGCCCGCCAGCGCCCAGCCGAGCCAGGTCGTCAGCGCGACCATGAGGGCGATGCGGGGCTTCGCGAGCTGGATGTAATGCTTCACGCGGGCTCCGCGGTGCGGCGAGACTTGAGCGCGAGCAGCAGGAACGAGGCGAGAACGAACGCGCCGCCGGAGAGGTGAAGGGTCCGCCACACCGCCGCTTCGCGAAAGCCCAGGATCAAGGCGGAGTCGACGCGAACGCGCAAAGCGAACAGGCCCAAACCGAGTTGGAGCGGCACGGCGATGCCCAAGAGCAAGGCGGGAGCGCGAAGCGCGTCGACGCCGGAGCGCCAGGCGGTGAAGTCCGCCAGAGCCGCGAGCACCACGACGGAGGAGGCCCAGAGAATGTGCCAGCCGAGGCCGTAGCCGGTGTGGCGCACCAGCGCGCCGAGCGCGAGCTGCACGAAGGCCGCGGCGAAGCCCATGGCCGAGAAGCGGAACACGCGCGAGTAGCCCGGGCCGAAGGTCGTACCGGGCACCGAGAGGACAGCGGCGGAGAACAGCAGGCAGAAGGTGCCCTGGCCCAGGCAGGCGTGGGCCATCGAGACCGCGGGGGGAAGCTTGAGCAGGACCGTCATTCCACCGAGAGCGGCCTGGATGAGGATGGCGCCCGAGGCGAGCCAGGCCGCCGTGCGCGCGCCCGAGGGCACGAAGGGACGCCGTGCTAATATCGCGAGAACGAGCGTGAGCAAGGCGACGGCGCCGGCGAACA
>JAYTIP010000254.1:0-5994 GCA_043731745.1 Elusimicrobiota bacterium
TTGGGACCTCCGGACCTTAAGCCTGGCACTGACTTGATTAAAATCAATGACCATGATCAAGAGAATTTCAGCCGTCGCCCTGTGCGCCTCGCTGTTGTCTCCGTCTCCCGTCTTCGCGCAGGCCCTGCGCGTCGCCGTCGACGCCCCGATGGTCTCGCCGGCGGCGCGGATCATTCCTCTGTTCCCTCTTTCCGCGCCGGCCTCGCCCGCGGGCCTGACCGCGGTTTCTTTGGCGCCTTCGCTTCCGGTCGCCGTTCCCACGCTCCGCGTGGAAACTCCTTCCGTTATGGCCCAGCCTTTGGCGCTGGAAGCGCGCCCTCAGATCGTCGCGTTGGGCGTCCGCCTCACCTCCGCGAAGACCCCGGACGCCGAGCTCGCGCGAAGCTTCGACGGCTCCTTGAAGGCCGCCAACGAAAACTCCTATCAGGTGCCCGAGGCCCGCGTCCCCGCGCCCCGTCGCAGCTTCCTCGCTCGCGCCGCGGCGTTCGGCGCGATGGCGACGACGGCGATCGTTCCGTCGGTGCACCAGGCCGTCGCGCCCGCGTCCTCTTTCCCCACTTGGGCGGGCTTCGCGATCCTCGGCGGCTCGATCGCGGGCCTGTTGTTGCTGACGCGTTGGATCGAAGGCTCGAAGACCGTCCAATTTTATCTCGCGCGCCGTCGCTGGGTCACCGCGAACTTCCGCAAGTGGAAGGACGCCTCCGAGTCCGAGCAAGCCGCCGTCGAGGCCGAGGCGGAGCGGATCGTCGAGCTCAACAAGGCCGGCCGCTGGCCCGGCAACCGCAAGTCGAAGGACGAGCCGATCTCGATTCTGCCTGAGAACAACGCGCCGTCGACCAGCGACGAACCGTTCTACGCCCCCGCGCCCGCCCGCAAGCTGAAGAAGGGCGAGGTCGAGGGGCCCAAGCCGATCACCTTCGCCGACGTCGCCGGCCAGGAGGACGCCAAGCGCGAGCTCCAGAAGGTCGTCGACTACATCAAGAATCCCGAGCCCTACAACAAGCTCGGCGCCAAGGGGTTTAAAGGAGTCCTGATGTTCGGCCCCCCCGGCACGGGCAAGACCTTGATCGCCCGCGCCGTCGCCGGCGAAGCCGGCGCCACCTTCCACGAGACCAACGGCTCGGAGTTCGTGAACACCTACGTCGGCAAGGGGCCCTCGAACATCCGTGCCGCCTTCGCCAAGGCGCGCGGCGACGGCAAGAAGCCCGGCATCCTGTTCATCGACGAGATCGACGCGGTCGGCAAGAAGCGCTCCGACGGCGACGGCAACCAGGAGTATGAGAACACGCTCAACGCTTTGCTCGCCGAGATGTCGAGCCCGGAGAACGCGAAGATCGTCGTGATCGCCGCCACGAACCGCCCCGAGCTGCTCGACGCCGCCCTCATGCGCGGCCGCCGCTTCGGTCTGAAGGTTCCCGTCGGCCTGCCCGACATCCAGGGCCGCGAGGCGATTTTGAAGGTCCACTCGAAGAACATGCCGCTCGCCTCCGACGGGATTTTGGCCAAGGTGGCGGAGCTCACGCCCGGCCTCTCCGGGGCCGACTTGGAAGAGATCATCAACGACGCCGCCATGCTCGCCGCCGAGCGCAACGGCACGGACGTCAACGAGACCGACTTCCGCAAGGCGGTGGAGCGCACCACGATCGGCCACGAGCGCAAGCTCGCCATGAGCGTCGAAGAGAAGAAGATCGTCGCCAACCACGAGTCCGGTCACGCGCTCGTCGCCTGGCTCGTGCCCAACGGCGACCAGATCCGCAAGATCACGATCGTCCCCCACGGCCTGCAGGCCTTGGGCCTCGTGCAGACCTTGGCGGCCGAGGAGAAGCACCTCTACTCCAAGTCGTGGCTCGAGGACCGCATCGCGATCGCGCTCGGCGGCCGCGTCGCCGAGCAGATGACGACCGGTGAGACTTACTCGGGAGCGCAAAACGACTTCGAGCAGGCGACCCGCATGGCGCGCATGATGGTGATGAAGTTCGGCATGTCGGAGAAGGTCGGCCATGTGTCCTACGACATGGACGGAGAGCGCCCGGCGGTCGGCCGCGCGCAGAGCGAGAAGCAGCGCGAGCTCATCGACGCCGAAGTGCGCCGCATCATCGACGAGCAGACCGCCCGCGTGATCAAGCTGCTCACCGACAACCGCGCCTATCTCGACGGCATGGCGGGCGAGCTGATGGTCAAGGAGACGTTGCGCGAAGACGACCTCGAGCGGCTACTCCCGTCCCGCCCGAAAAAGTAAACTAACGGCGTGAAGCGTTACGCCTGCGTCCACGGTCACTTCTACCAGCCCCCCCGGGAAAACCCGTGGACGGGCGCGGTCGAGCGGCAGCCCTCCGCGGGCCGCGACCACGACTGGAACGCCCGCATCGCGCGCGAGTGCTACGTCCCCAACGGAGAGGCCCGCGTCGTCGACGGCGAGGGTCGCATCACCGACATCGTCGACAACTACGCCTGGATGTCCTTCAACTTCGGGCCGACCTTGCTGGCGTGGTTCGAAAAAGCGCAGCCGGCCGCTTACGCCAGATTGATCGAGGCGGACCGAGAGAGCGCCAAGCGCTTGGACGGTCACGGCAACGCGTTGGCGCAGGCGTTCCACCACGCGATCCTGCCGCTTTGCTCGCCTCGCGATCGCGTGACCGAAATCCGCTGGGGCCTGGCGGACTTCCGCAAGCGCTTCGGGCGCGAAGCCGAAGGCCTCTGGCTCCCGGAGTGCGCGACCGACGAGGCGACGATGGCGGCCGTCGCCGCCGAGGGAGTCAAGTTCGTGATCCTCGAGCCGCACCAGGCCGACGCCGTGCGCCCGTTGTCGGGAGGCGCGTGGAAGAACGCCTCCGACGCCCTACGCCCCGGCGCGCCCTATCTTTGGACGGACGGCAAAGCCAAGCTCGCGGTCTTCTTCTACGACGGCCCCCTCTCCCGCTCGGTCGCCTTCGAGCGCTCGATGAGCGACAGCAAGGCCTTCGCCGCGCGCGTCCTCTCGCGCCTGCCGGCGACGGCCGAGGACGGGCTCGCTTTGCTCGCCACCGACGGTGAGTCCTACGGCCATCACGAGTCCTTCGCCGAGATGGGGCTGGCGCACTTCCTGCGCTACGCGCTTCCGGCGGCGGGCGTCGAACCCGTGAACCTCGCCTGGTACCTGGCCCGCAATCCGCCGAAGAGCGAGGTGCGCCTGCGCGCCGGGGGTACCTCGTGGAGCTGCGCGCACGGAGTCGAGCGCTGGCGCTCGGCCTGCGGCTGCGGCGAGGTGGGCGGAGGGAGCCTCGACTGGCGCGCGCCGCTGCGCGCGGCCCTGGAGCGCCTGCGCGACGACTTGGCCGCTGTGTGCGAGAAGAATGCCGCGGGCCTCATCCCCGATCTTTGGGCCGCGCGCGACGCCTATGTGGAGGTCGTCCTCGACCGCACCGAGGCCCGCGTCTCCTCCTTTTTGGCCGAGCATGCCCCCGGCGCAAAAGACGAGGGCGGCCGCGTCAAGGCTATGACCGTGCTCGAGCTTCAGCGCAACGCGCTGATGATGTTCACTTCCTGCGGCTGGTTCTTCGACAACCTATCCCGCCTGGAACCCGTGCAGGTCCTGCTCTACGCCGCGCGCGCCCTCGAGCTGGCGCGCGAGCTCGGCGCCGACCTCGAGGCGCCGTTCGTCACCGCGTTGAAGGATGAAACGGGCGTTTGGGAAAAACTCGTGAAGCCTCAGATCGTGACGCCTGACCACGTCGCGGCGCACTATGCGGTGTCGCTGCTCTTCGAGGACCAACCCCCCGCCATGGTCCATCACCACCGCGCCGACTCCGAGCGCTTCACGCGCCGAGTCGAAGGCGGGGTCACCGTGGCGGCCGGACGCGCCGCCTTCACCGACGGCTGCACGGGCGCGCGTTGGACGCGCGCCTTCTTCGCGGCGGTGCTCAAGGGCCAGCGCGTGCAGACCTTCGTGTGCTCGGGCGACCTGCCCGATTCGCGCTTCGAGAGCCTCCTGCACGCCGCCGCCGGCACCGGCGACGCCGGAGACCTTCCCCCCGGCCGGCTGTTTCTGCTGCGCGACCTGCGCCCCGACGAGCGAGAGAAAGTCCTCACCAAGGTCCTCAAGCGCCGCCTCGTGCGGTGGGAGGACGCGGGCCGCGACCAGCTCGAGGACGCGCTGACCTTGGCGGAGCAGTTTCGCGGCCTCGGTCTGCCCCTGCCCGCCGGCCTCGACGAAGAAACGGGCCTGTCTCTCGCGCACGCGCTGGCCGACGCCGCCCGGCGCTTCGCCGACGACGGCTTCGGCGCCCTCGATCAGCTCAGGAACGTGGCCGCGCGCGCCAAGACCGCAGGCGTGGCCGCGTCGGCCGCGCGCGCCGAAGAGCCCTTCGCGCGCGGCGTGGACCGCCTGCTCGCCGGGCTTGAGAACGGGCGCGCCGAGGAATCGGCCGAGGAACTCGTGGCCGCCGCGGAGGCCGCCGACGCGGCGGGGCTCGGTGAGTGGCGCCCGGGCGCCCAAGTCCGCGTCTTCCGCTGGCTCAAGTCGCGCAAGGACGCTCCGCGCGCGGCGCGGCTGGCCGAATTGCTCCGGCTTAAGCCTTGATGTCGCGCAACTCTTCGCGCGCGTAGTGTAGCAAGGCGGGTGCGAGCAGCACGCCGGGAACGCCCATCACGGCTTCACCGACCACCAGGCCGACCAAGGTCATCCATGTCGGCGTGCCGATGGAACCGCCCAGGATGCGGCTGTTGAGCAGGTAGCCGAGCTGATGGATGACGACGAGATAGACGAGGCCGATGACGGCCATCTGCTCGGACTGAATCAGGCCCGCCGACACGATGAAGGCGTTGCTGACCAAGTTGCCGACGATGGGCACGAGACCGCACACGAAGGTGGTCAAGGTCAGAAAGGTCTTGAAGTGGAAGCCCATCGCCTCGAGGAACACCCAGGTCAGGACCGCATTGATCGCGGAGATGATCACCTGCGCGCCGACGACGCGCTCGAAGCTGCCCATGAACCGCGACACGCGCGCGTTGAACTCGTGGCGCAGCGAGTCGAAGAGATCGCGCCGGTGCTCGACGGGCGCGGGCGTCAGAAACTTGAGCGTCGCCGCGAATACGCCGATGACGACCTGGAACACACCGTGCGTGAGTAAACCGCTCGTCTTGCCGATCGAGGCCGAGTTCTCCCGGGCCGACTCCACGACGAGGTCGCGCAGCTCCTTCGCGTTGTCGGCCGGGAAATCAAAGCCGTAGTCCTTCGCGAACGCGTCGAGGCGCGGCAGGAGCGTGTCGAGCAGGACCGGCAGGCGGGTCACGCTGACGCGCAGGAAGGTGACGAAAATCCAGGTCAGGGCCGCAGCCAGGATCAGGAAGGCGGCGACCGCGGTCCAGCGCGCGAAGCCGCGGCTCGTCTTTTGGGCGAGCAGGCGGCGCTCGCAGGTGTCCATGATCATGTAGGACACGAGGCCCGCCATCAGGAACGCGCCCAGGTCGAAGCGTGCGACGCCGACGAGGATGAGGCCGAACAGGATGTAGGAAGCCTTGCGGGGTCCGCTCACCGTGTGTTCCATGGGCGAGAGAATAGCAATTCGACTAGGCCCTCTGACGCTTCCCCAGTGGGCCCTCCGGCTCATCCCGGGCTTCGCCGGGGTTTATACGATGCCTGTATGAAAGCGACCCCCCTCTTGCTCGCGCTGCTGCTGACCCCCCTCTCGGTTTCCGCGCAGGTCGTGCGCGGACAATCCGCCCCGACGGGCGGATTGCCCAGCATGCCGGCGCTGCGCTTCGGCCTCACACCCGACACCTTGCGCGCCGACTACGCGGCCGCGACCCTCTCGCTGAACTCCGAGCTCGCCAAGATCGCCGCCGTCCCCGCCGTCAACGCCACCTTCGCAAACACCATCAAGCCCTTCGAAGAGGCGACCTCCGCCTGGGCGCGCGCCATCACGCCCATCGCCTTCATGACCGCCGTCTCCCCCGACAAGGCCGTGCGCGACGCCGCCCACGAGCTCGAAAACGAAATGGGCGCCTTCGGCGTGG
>JAYTIP010000255.1:0-16770 GCA_043731745.1 Elusimicrobiota bacterium
TGCCATCGGCGGAGTTCTCCGCTGCGGCCTCCCAATCCACTTCGCCCGAATAGAGAACGGCGTTGCGGCCGCGCCCGATGTCGACGAACGCCGCTTCCATGCTCGGGAGTACGTTCTGCACGCGACCGAGATACACGTTGCCGATGAGGCTCGCCTCGGCGGCCTTCGCGGGTTTTTTCACATCCTTGTAGATGCCCGGGATCGTCATGCGGCCCTTCGCGTCGACGACGGAGGCGATCATCTTGGCGAGCGCCTGGACGGGGTCGGCGACGGCGCCGCCCCACATGCCGGAGTGGAGGGGATGGTCCATCGAGTTGACCGTCACATCGAGTGCGACGATGCCGCGCAGGGCGACGGTGATCGACGGGGTCTCGTGGTCGAAGTTGCCGGTGTCGGTCAGCACGATCGCGTCGGCCATGACCTTGGAGGCGTACTTCTGCAGGAAGGGCTCGAGATTGTCGGAGCCGCACTCCTCTTCGCCCTCGATGATGAGCTTCACGTTGACGGGCAACGAGCCGTGCGTCTTGAGCCAGGAGGCGATGGCGCTCGTGTGGGCGACCGCGCCCGCCTTGTCGTCGGCGCAACCGCGGCCGTAGAGGCGGCCGTCGCGCTCCGTCGGCTCCCACGGCGGAGACTTCCAGAGCTCCTCGCGCCCGGCGGGCTGGACATCGTGGTGAGCGTAAAGTAAGAGGGTGGGCTTGCCCGGGGCGTGCAGCCAGTCGGCGTAAACATACGGATGGGCGCCGGGAAGCGTCAGGATTTCGACGTTCTCAAGGCCGCGCGCCTTGCACAGGGCGGCGACGGCCTCGGCGGAGCGGACGACTTCTTTGGGGTCGAAGCCGGGAAACGAGACGCTCGGAATGCGCGCGAGCTTCTTGAGATCTTCAAGGAATTCCGGGTAATGGTCGTCGGCGTAGAGTACGGCGGCGTCGGATTTGGAGGAGAGTTCGCTCATAAAAACGATCATACAAAAGCTCTCAGCCTTCCCACTTCCCACTTTTCCGCATTGACTGCTTGGGGAAAAGTGGGAAGTGGGAGGCCTGACACCAAACTGGTAGAATCGTCCAAGATGCCCATTCTGCCGCGCTATGTCCTGCGCCAGTTTCTGCCCCTCTTCGGCGCCTGCGTCGTCATGTTTCTGGGCGTGCTGATGATGAACCAGTTCCTGCGGTTGTTCTCGCTGGCGCTGATGAAGGGGATTCCCGTGTGGTGGATCCTGGCGTGTTTCGCGCGTTTGCTACCCTCGCTCGCGGCGCTCGCGGTGCCGATGTCGTTTCTGGTCGCGGCGATGGTGGTCCTGGGCCAGCTCACGGACTCGGGCGAGATCATGGCGCTGCGCGCGAGCGGATTTTCTTACGCCGAGATCACGCGACCGCTGCTGTGGGCGGCGCTCGTGCTGTCGACGGTTCTGCTTTTCATCAACCACAAGATGGGGCCCGAGGGCTTCCACTCTTTTAAGAAGCGGACCTCGGAGGCGGCCCAGAAGGTGGCGCGCGTGGAGCTGCGGCCGAGGACTTTCACCGAACTCGGGCCGTGGCGCTTGTACGCGCGCGCGGCGGACTCGAAGACGGGCGAGCTTGAGGGCGTTTACCTCATCAAGCCCGGCCAGTCCCAGGGCATCCGCATCAACGCCGAGAAGGGCCGGCTTAAATCCGAGCCGGATCGGGGCATTACTTTAGAGCTCATCGACGGACAGCTTCAGTTGCCGAGCAAGGAGCCGGAGCGCTTCACCTCGGGCCGCTTCGAGCGCTACAGCGTGTTCGTGCCGTTGACGGCGGCCGCGATGGCGCCGCGAGAGCTCGACATGCAGGAGATGAACACCTGGCGGCTCAAGCAGAAGGCGGCCGACGCCGATACTTCCCCGGAGCGCCGTCTCGAGTACCGCGTCGAAGCGGCGGTGCGCACGGTCGGCGCGCTGTCGCCCTTCGTCTTCTTCTGGGTCGGCGTGCCCCTTGGGATGGGACTCAAGAAACGCGCGCGCGGCGCCGATTTCGCGGCGAGCCTGGCCGTCATGTTCGTGTTCTACGGGCTGCTCGTCGTCGGCGTCAGCCTCGGTCGGCGGCACGAGTCGCTGGCGTCCTGGGCGCCCTGGCTCAGCGATTTCGTGGGCCTGAGCGTCGGCGTCTGGCTCACGCGCAAGGCGGCCGCGCAATGACGATCTACACTCGCTACATGGTCAAGCGCTTCTTCATGCCCTTCGTGTTCGGGCTCGGGATGTTCGCGGTCCTGATCTTCCTAGGCGACACCTTCGACCGCATGAACCCCATCATGCGCTCGCACGCGCCGCTGCACGTGATCCTCGAGTGCCTGTGGCTGGGCGTTCCCTATTGGGCGGTGCGCGTCATCCCGATGGCGACCTTGCTCGCGACCTTGATCGCCGTCGGCGGCTTCGTGCAAAGCGGCGAGTGGCTGGCCACACAGGCGTGCGGCATCGAAACCAAACGCTTCTGGCTGCCCGTGCTCTACTGCTCGTTGTTCGTCTCGATCGGAGCCTTCGCGGCTCAAGAGACCGTGATGCCCGCGGCGTGGGCGCGCTCGCGCCGGCTCTGGCGCGACAAGGTCAACCCGGAGTGGGAGTGGACGAAGTACCAGAATGTGGCATTGCTCGGCGGCCCGGACCAGTTCGTGCAGGCGTGGCAGTTCTTTCCCAAGGACGGGAAACTCGAGCGGCCCATTCTCGAGACGATGGGCGCGCGCGGCGTGGACCGCCAACTCGACGCGAAGCTCGCCTTTTGGGATCCGGTGCGGGGCCGCTGGGTGTTCCACGACGGTGTCGAGCGCGTGTTCGGCGCGCAGGGCGTCGTCGAGAGCCCGTTCGACTCAAAGGTGTCGGATCTCGCGTCCGCGCCGCTCGACCTGGTGCCGCGCGCGACGAGCCCTGATGAGCTGACCATGCGCGAGGCGCTGGCCTACGGGCGGCGCGTCGGTCGATTCGGCGGTTCGCCGCGCGAGTACGAGGTCGCGGCCATGGCCAAGGTCGCCTATCCCTTCACGAACCTGATCATCTGCGCGCTGGGCATTCCGATCGCGCTGCGCCTGCGCAAATCCTCGCGCGTCGTGAGCTTCTGCGCCGCGCTCGGCCTATCCTTCGTCTTCCTGTGGATGATGGAGGTCGGCCGCACGCTCGGCGTCAGCGGCACTTTGCCGCCGCTCGTGTCCGCGTGGCTCGCCAACGCCGCCTTCGGCGCGCTCGCCGTCGGGTTGATCCGGCGCTGGGACTTATAGTTGGTGTCAGGCCTGAACTTTTAACTAACGCGCGGCGTGATGGAACTTTTCGCCGACTCAATCGTCTGTTAGGGTGAGGCGAAGTCCAAGAGTGCATATAGCCGGCGCCGCGTACTACGCGATGGCGCAGGGCGTCGACGGGCGAACGATATTCGCCGATGACCGCGACCGAGAGATATTTCTCTCCATTTTGCGCGACGAAACCCGCAAAAGATCCGCGGAAGTGCTCGCCTACTGCCTCATGAACAACCAATTCCATTTAGTCCTCAAGATCGGAGAGGTGCCGCTGTCCTCGGTCATGCATCGGCTATTAACTGCCTATGCGACGGGTCATAACAAGCGCCGGGAGCGCAGGGGCCACTTGTTCCAGGCCCGCTACAAGGCCCTGATCTGCACCGGCGACGCTGCTCTGGGCCGAATAATCCGCTACATCCGTCTCTGTCCCGTTCGAGCGGGACTCGTCTCGAGACCCGAGGAGTGGGCGTGGTCGGACGGTGGAAGGTCAGACGACCCGGACGCGGAAGTTCCGAAAGACTTCGATCCTTGGCTGAGATCGGTGGATTCTTCAAGAGCCGTCACTCTGCGTGAAATCACCGACGATATTTCCCTGCGGACCGGCCTTTCGCTCGCGGCTATCTTGTCGAGAACCCGGACCGCCCGAGTTGTCGCCGCAAAACGCGTCTTCGCCTCCACCGCGCTAGCGAACGGGTATTCGATGACGGCCATCGCCAAATGGCTCGGGCTCAGCGTAGCAGCCGTGAGCCTGGGCTTTCAACGGAGTAAGTTAAAAGTGCAGGCCTGGCACCAGGCTTAGGGCTTGGTGACGGACGGCTTTGCGCCGGAATTCTTGAGATCCTCGGCCTTCAAGTCTTCCTGCGCCTTCTCCGCGGCCTGGCGCACTTTCTCGGTGGGGACGGGCTGATCGTCGGCCTTCGGCGCGGCCTTCCACTCACGCGAGGGCGCGACGGGTTCGTTGTCGTCGGAGCCGCCGAAGAGCACGCTGACCTGGGCGCCGAGCGCGACCTCACGGGGAATCTTGGTTTGCTTGCCCTGGCTTTGGGTCGTCACGCGTTTGTTGCTGAGCGCGGCGGAGAGGTCGAGCATCACATGAAGGAAGTTGAGCCCCGCTCCCGCGGTGAACACGGTGCCGGCCGAGGTCTCCGCCGTGTTGCGCATGAGGCCGACGCGCAACGGAATGTTGATCCACGAGCGGTTGAACACATTGAACTCGCTGCCCAGGCCGATCTGACGGCTCGCGACATTGTCGACGGGGGTCAGGTTGCGCGTCAGGTCGACGTCAGCGGCGATGTTCCACCAGTTGAAAGGGGAGAGCGCGAAGCCCAGGCGCACCTGCGGGTTGGCCTTGAACTTGTCGGAGACGCCGGCGGCGATCGCGGCGTCGGGTTGCTTGAAGGAAGGGTTGTTGAGGTTGCGGCCCGTCAGGCCGATGCGCGGCTTGAGCGCCATGCCGCCGAAGGAGCGGTCGAGGTCCCACAGCGCGGCGGCGTCGAGGCCGATATTGGCGCTTTTGCGCGCGCCGTTTTTGAGCGAGTCGACGATGTTGTTCTGATTGTTGTTGTTGCGCAGGACGAAGTAGTCCGTATAGCCGACGTTGGCGCTCATGATCTTGAAGGCGCCGCCGAGGTAGAGACCGGGGGCGAAGGGCAGTTCGTGGCCGTAGGCCGCGCCGAACTCGCCGATGTTCGCGCCTTTGACGATGAGCTTCGAGTTGTTCGTGCCGTTTTGGATCGCCGCGGCGCCGGTGTTGACCCGATCGACGGAGGGCACGGCGCCCATGTCGAGGAAGCCGTTGACGAAGAGAGCGAGCTTGCCGATCTTGGAGTTCAAGCCGAACCCCGCGTCGACGCGCAGGCCGTTGCCGGGCTGGTCGAGCTTGGCGAGCGCCGCGTCGATTTGCGCCTGCGTCGGCGCCACCGAGGAGTCCTTGAGAGCTTGAAGATCTTTGGCGCCTTCGATCACCGAGCCGGTGAGCCCGGCGTGCACGCCGAAGGGGACCTGGACGCCGTACGCGTTCGAGGTCGGCCGGCCAAGAGCGGCGGGGTTCCAGTAGGCCGCGATCGGTCCCTGCGCGGCGGCGACGCCGGCACCGCCCATGCCGAGCGCTCGCGGGCCGATCGTGTGCCACTCGAGCGCGGAGGCGGACGCGGCGAACGACAGGATGGCGAGCACGACGAGAGATTTGATCATGCGTCAGTATGCCAAATCGCGGCCGCCTAAAAAAAGGACCGACGGCCCCGAAGGGCCGCCGGTCGGTTTCTCCTGGTGAGGAGAGCTTTTAGCGCGAGCCGAGGCTGTTGAACCAGCGCTGAATCGTTTCCGTGTGCTCGCGCACCTCGTCCTGCGGGCCTTCGATGACGAGCAGGTAGTCGGTGGAGAGCCAGCCGCCGTAGGACTTAAGCTCGTACTTCACGCCCTGCCCGTCGAGGTAGCGGCGCAGCTCGTTGGCGACGCGGTTGCGGTACAACGCGCCGACCGTGAAGGTCATCTTGGCCTTGACCACGGGGTTGGTCGGGCTTTCCGCGGACAGCAGGCCGGCGTCCTGCGAACCCGCGCCGAGAACTTCGGAGCCGGTCACGCGCAGGGCCGACAACGGGCCGGAGAGCCGCGACAAGAAGCCCGTCGCGACGCCGGTTCCCGAAGACGGGAGCTTGACGCCGTGCGCGGCGGCCGCGGCCCGGATCTCCGCCTCGTGCAGGATCGTGCCGTCCTTCTTGGTCGCATTCACGAGGACCTGCGCCATCGCGTCGGGGATGGTGGTCGCCTTCGCGAACATGGTCGGCATGATCAAGGACTCGGCCATGGCGGCACCCTCGGCTTCGCCGAGGGTAGCCATTAACGCCTTGCGCAGCTTCCACGCGAAGCCGCCCCACGCCTGACCCTGGTCGTGGACCTCGTCGTACTCGTTGTACTGGTACTTGTTCTCGCCGTGGCGGATGTAATCCACTCCGCCGCGGGGCACTTTCAGGAAGTGCTCGCCGATGATGGGGTTGTTGAGGTCGAACATCGAGAGGATGTCGCCCCAGCCTTCGGAGAGGCCGCCGTTGACGATGCCGCCGGTGAAGTCGTCCCAGAAGTGGCCGGTCTCGTGCTGCGAGACGGAGTCGTACGCGGAGTTCACGCAGTTCTTGCTCGAGCGGAAGAAGTTCTCGCTCGGGCGGCCCGGCGTGTAGTACGCGTTGCACTCGTCGTCGATGTTGGAGCGCACCGGGAGCTGGACCTTGTCCATCTTCTCGTTGGTCAGCTTGCGCTCGCGCAGGAAGTTCAGCGCGCGGTTGACGGTCTTGAACGCGTTGACCTGGGCGATCGTGTTCTCGTCGGTCGCGCCGGAGGCGGGGTTGAAGACGATGGTGTTCTCGCCGGGCTTGACGGTGACCTTGATGGTCAAAGTCTTGCCGGTCGCGTCCTCGACCCGGACGAACGGGCCGGCGAGCGTGGCGTCGAGGGTGAGGCCCTCGGGGCCGACCTCGAGACCGGCCTCGGTGGAGAACTGGCCGTTCTTGTCGGTCACGTAAGACTTGCCGCCGATCTTGACCTCGAGGAACGCGAGGGGAATCTCGGAGAGCTGGGAGTCGGGCAGGATCGGACCCTTGTCGACGGTCTTGCCGTGCACGGTGCCGGCGACGGCGGGAGACTTGGGCGCGGCGGGCTCGACCGAGAAGTTCTGCAGGCCGGTGCGGTTGTCCCAGGCGAAGACCATGCCGGTGACGACGTCGACGGCGACCATGAAGGGCAGGCCCTCGGCGACGTAAAGCTTCACGTTGCGCCACTGGCCGCGCGAGTAGACGAGCTTCTGTTCGTAGAACTCGAAGGTCGTGGACACATCGGAGGCGGGCATGCCGGTGCGCTCGGCGATCTTGCCCATGATCTGGTCGTCGGTCAGCACCGTCTCGGTGTTGGCGTCGATCTGGGGGAAGATCTGGCCGGTCTGCGCCACGATCGTCGGGCGGCCGTCGAGCATCTTCACGGTGAAGGAGAGCGCGGAGCCGTTGACGACGAGGCCGGCCTTGGTCTGGCGGAAGTACACGAAGAGCGTGTCGGCCTGCTCGCCCTTGCCCTCGAAGCGCTGGGCGTGGATGAGGCGCAGGTCGGAAGACGGCACGCCGTAGCGCGCCGTGTCGGCGTCGATCATCGCCTTGATGGAGTCGACGACGGCCGTCGTGTTGGCGGGATCGGCGTTGAGGACCTTGCGGCTCGTCTCGAAGATGCCGCCGACATCGCGGGCGCCGGGAAGGCCGTAGGCCTCGACGCGGGTCGTGGGCTCACGGTCGGGGGACGGGATGGTGGGCTGCTCGTCGGAGCGGGAGCCGTTGGGCAGGACGAGGGGCTTCTGCTCGCGCAGGCCCATCGCGCCGAACACGGGCGCCGACTTCTCGCGCGCGCCGTCGAAGTTCACCGAGGCGGCGCGCTTGATGCCGAGGAAGGACAAGGCGCGGGAGACGACGGACTTGCCCGCGGCGGGCGCTACCGACTTGGCGGAAGGAACCGCGGCGGCGGAGATCTCGGCGTACGCGGCGGCTTCAGCCGCGACGCTCGTCGCGGCGGCGCCGGGCGTGCGGACGACGATCGCCGAGGCGGCGTCGGCCTTCGCGGCGGCGGGGACGGCCGCGCTCAGGGAGGCGGGTGCCTGCGCGGCCAAGGTCGGGACCACCGTGATCAGCGGCGTCGGGGCGAGGGCGGGAGCGGAGAGCGAGTTGCTCAAGCCGAGCGAACTCGGGGCTGAGAGCGAGCCGGCGCTGGGCAGGATCGAGCCGCCGAGGGCGGGCACGACCGGCGTGACGGCCGAGGAGCCGGCGCCGACCTGCACGCGCATTTGCGCGGCGGCGGGAAGCGGCATCGAGGAGAGGAGAAGGGAAAGGGCGACGAACACGGGGGAGAGGCGGGGCTGTTTCTTCATGTGCGCATTCTAGTAATCCCGCTCTAAATGCTCGGAGGGCCGTTGGTCCTTTTCCTCGTCGGGAGAGGGCCCAGGCGAATTCGGGACTTTAGGCACCCGGCTCGCCCGTCCTATTTGATAAACTCGCTCTCCCATGGAAATCGGCATCGTCGGGCTCCCCAACGTCGGAAAATCCACGATCTTCAACGCGTTGACCTCCGGCAACGCCGCGGCGTCAAACTATCCGTTCACCACTATCGAGCCGAACGTGGGCGTCGTCGGCGTTCCCGACCCGCGCTTAAACCGCCTGACCGAGATCGCCAAGCCCAAGAAGACGATCCCCGCCTCCTGCCGCTTCGTCGACATCGCCGGCCTCGTCAAAGGGGCGGCCTCCGGCGAGGGCCTCGGCAACAAGTTCCTGGCGAACATCCGCGAAGTCGACGCGATCCTGCACATGGTGCGCCTCTTTAAGGATCCCGACGTCATCCACACGATGGGCGGCGTGGACTTCAAGCGCGACATCGACGTCATCGAGACCGAGCTCATGCTCGCCGACCTCGAGAGCATTTCCAAGCAGTACGATAAGGTGTCCGGCAAGGCGAAGTCGGGCGACAAAGCCTCCAAGGAAGCGATGACCGTCCTCGACACGCTCAAGGGCGGCCTCGAGGCGGGCAAGCCCGCGCGCGCCCTCGGCCTCGATCCGAAGGTCCTCCAAGATTTCGCGTTGCTCACCGCCAAGCCCGTTCTCTATGTCGGCAACACCGACGAGAACCCCGATGCCGCCACCTTGACCGAGTTCGCCGCCTTCACCAAGGCGCGGGGATCTGAGTCCGTGGTCATCTGCGGCAAGCTCGAGAGCGAGATCGCCCAGCTCTCCGGCGAGGACCGCGAGATGTTCATGAAGGAGCTCGGCATGAAGCAGAGCGGCCTTGAGACCGTCATCGTGGGCGCCTACAAGACCCTCGGCCTGTGCTCTTACTTCACCATGGGCGTCGAGGAGGTCCGCGCCTGGACCATCCATGTCGGCGACCGGGCCCCCCAGGCGGCCGGCGTCATCCACACCGACTTCGAGAAAGGCTTTATCAAGGCCGATGTTTTCGGCTACGCCGACATCGACAAGCTCGGTTCTGAAGCCGCCCTTCGCGAGAAAGGCATGATCCGCTCCGAAGGCAAGGAATACGTAATGAAGGACGGCGATATCTGCCACTTCAAGTTCGCGAACTGATCCCCGGTCTGAAATCGCTTACTTGAACTCCTTAATGACACAGCCTGAAACGGTCGTTCGTTGCCGTCATTTCGGGACCTGCGGCGGCTGCTCGATCCAGGACAAGCCCTACCCCGACCAGCTGTCCTATAAAAGGAACAAGGTCCTCGAGGCCTTAAAAGGGCTCGAAGGACTGCCCGACCTTTCCGTCATCGCCGCCCCCGACTCCTGGAACTACCGCAACAAGATGGAGTTCAGCTTCGGCGATGTTTACCCTCCGGTCGAGGGCAAATGGCTGAAGCTCGGCATGAAACCCCGGGGCCGCTGGTACGAGATCCTAGACCTTCAGGAGTGCCATCTCCCGAGCCCCGAAGCCGCCACCTTGCTCGCCTCCGTGCGCGCCTGGGCGGAACGCGAGAAGGTCGAGCCCTACAACTCCCACAAGAAAACCGGCGTTTTGCGCCATCTCGTCCTGCGCGAGGCGAAGAACCGTCCCGAGCGCATGGTCCTGCTCGTGACGACCGACGGGAAGATCCCCAAGAACTCGTTCATCGAGGCGGTGCAATCCGTCTATCCCGCGACGACGATTTTGCTCGGCGCGAACGCGAAGGCCTCCGACACCGCGATCTCGGACTCGATCGAGGTGCTCACGGGCCAAGGCTTCGTCACCGAGACCTTGTACTTCCCCGACGGCGCGGTCGATTACCGCATCTCGCCGCAATCGTTCTTTCAGACCAACAGCAAGGGAACCGAAAAGCTGTACGGACTGCTGCGCTCCTGGACGCGCGAGTTGCCCGTCGGCGTCGTTCTCGACCTGTACTGCGGCGGGGGAGGGATCGCTTTATCCTTGGCCGGGGCGGCGCGCAAGGTCGTGGGTGTGGAGCTCAACCCCTCGGCCGTGGCCGACGCCAAGTCCAACGCCGAGCGCAACGCCTTCAAGAACTGCGACTTCTATTGCGCGGCCGTCGAAACGCTGTTGCCGTCCTTGCTCGACCTGCGGCCCGAAGCGGTGGTCGTCGACCCGCCGCGCGCCGGCCTGCACGCCAAGGCGGCGGCGACCTTGCTCGAGATGGCGCCGCCGGTGATCTTCTACGTGTCTTGCAACCCGGAGTCCCTGGGTCGCGATCTTAAAATACTGACCGCGAAGTACCGCGTCGACCGCCTCGTCATGGTCGACCTGTTTCCGCACACTGAGCATGTGGAGACGGTCGCGCGGCTCGTGCGGCTGGAAGGGCCGGGCGCCGATAAGCTATAATCTCGCGTCGGACCGTCGATTGCGCTCGTAATACAAAGGATAGTGTGCCGCCCTGCGAAGGCGGATATCCAGGTTCAATTCCTGGCGAGCGCAATGGACGGTTCGGCTTTTTCCCGGCTCTCTCCTGAAGATCCAATTCCTCCTCGCGGTGTCGCTGCTTGCGGGCGCCGCCTCGGGCGCCGAATTCGGATCGCTTCGTGAAGTTCCGCGTGACTTGGCTTTGAGCGTCCGCGCGCAGGTCGCGCCCGAGGGCCTGCTGATCCTGCTCGCCTCCGGCGCCTCCTTCATCGCGATCAACAGCGACGACGCCATCCAGCGCACGCTTCAGCGCCATGCGCCGATGGGCGTGCGCGCCACCGATGCCGGAGCGATTTTGGGCAATTACGCCGTCCTCCTGCCCGCCGCGGGCGCGGTTTACCTGGCGGGCGGCTGGACGAACGCCACCCGGATTCAGGAGGCGGGGCTGATGTCGTTGGAGGCGCTCACGGTCGCCGGCGTGGAGACCGAGGCGCTCAAGCTCGCCGTTCGTCGCGAGCGCCCCGACGGCTCGGACCGGCTCTCCTTTCCGTCGGGACACGCCTCGGCGTCCTTCTCCGTCGCGACGGTGCTCGCCTCCGAGTACGGCTGGACGGCCGGCGTGCCGGCTTTTCTCGCCGCAGGCTTCGTCGGCTACACGCGCATGGAGAAAAACAAGCACCATCTCTCCGATGTCCTATTCGGCGCGGGCCTCGGAGTGTCGGCGGGGCGCGCCGCGTTCAAGACGCGCCATGCGGGACATCCCGAGCGCTTCGCCGCGGTTCCTTTCGTCCAGCCGGGCGGCGGCGGGCTGTTGATCCTGTTCTGAATTAGAGCGCCAACGCGGCCAGCAGGCTCGCGTGCCGGTCGGTCCAGGCGCTCGCTCGCGGCATCGTCGCGTCGAACGAGAGCCAGCCCCTTTTCTCCACGAGCCGTCGCATCGCCGCTTCGTCGCGGCTGATCGCCACCCATGTCGACTCCGCGCGGCTCTCGTCCACGCGGCGAACGAACTGCTGGCGCTTCGACGCTCCGTGAAGCCCGAGATCTCGCGCGGCCGCGGCGAGAACCGGCCGCAGGTCGAGATAGCGGTTGGAAACATGAAGGAGAATCACGCCGCCCGGCTTCAGACGCTTGAGGTAGGTTCCAAACGCGTCCGTCGTCAGGAGATGCACGGGCACGGCGCCGCTGTTGAACGCGTCGAGGACGAGGGCGTCGTAGAGGGTGCTTGCGCTTTCCAGGGACAGCCGGCCGTCACCCACGATCACGTTGACCGGCGAGCGGCTCAGCGCGAGGTGAGTGAACCATGTCCGCGCGATCGCGACGACATCGGGATCGAGCTCGTAGAAGTCGAGCGAAAGCCCGGCACGCCCGTAGGCGGCGATGCTGCCCGCACCGAGACCGACGACGCCCGCCGAACGCCAATTCGCGCCGAGCTCCAGCCAGGCTTCGCCGAGCGGCGACGCGTAGCCGTAGTACAGCAGGGGCTCGTTCTGCCGCGCCGGATCGAGAAACTGCATCCCGTGGTCGGTGTTCCCGTGATACAGCACGCGCAGGCCGGCGCGGTCCTGCACCGAGTAGACGCCGTAGAAATTGCGAACCGTATAGACGGTGCCCTCACGGCGTCCGGCCGCGCCGACCGCCGCCGTCGCGGCGAGAACCAGGACGGCGAGGCCCGCGGCGGTGCGGGGGTGCAGGGCGATCTTCTCCCAGTCGCGCGTCGCGATCGCGGCGACGGCGAGCGCGCCGACGCCCGCCCAGTCGAGCGTCACTCCGCCGGTGTGGCGCCCGAGCCACGGCACCGCGAGCCCGATGAGCGCGCTGCCGAGCAGTCCGCCCGCGGCGATCCAGCTGTAATACTCGGCCATCGCCCGATCTGTCGACGGCCGGTGGGTCGCGAGCGACTTGTGGAAGATCATGCCCAGCGCGAACATCGAAAACAGCAGATAGCCGAATTTACCGAGGTCGAGCAGGCGCGCGAAGATCTGCGCCCCCGTCGAATCGCGGCCGAGCCAGAGCACTAAGGCCGCGGGCACGAGGCACAGCGCGGCCCAGGGCAGCAACGAGCGGTTGAGAGTCTCCGGATACCAGGGCTCGCGCTTGAAGTTCAGCACGAAGGTGAGCAGATAAACGGCGAGCGGCGCGGTCCAGAGCAGAGGGACGGCGGCGAAGTCGAGGCTGAGAAGGCTCGTGACCGCGAGCAGGGCGGCGCACGGCGCGGCGCTGAGTAATAACCACAACGCGCGTTCGCGCGTCGAGGGCGCACGACCGGCCTCGGACGGAGCGGGCGCGGCGGCGCGCGGGGCCAGCGAGAGGCAGAGGGCCGCGTACGCCGCGTAGAGCCCGATCCACAACCGGCCTTGGGCCGGCAACGGCATCAGGGGCTCGATGAGCAGGGGGTAGGCGAACAGGGCGCAGAACGCGCCCGCGTTCGAGGCCGCGTAAAGAAAATAGCCGCCTGCACGCTGCTCGCGCGCGGTTCTTTCATACCAGCTTTGCGCGACGACGATCGTTGTCGACAAGAAGAAGAAGGGCGCGCCGACTGACAGGAGCAAGGCCGACATCAGTCCGTACAACGGACCCGCCGAAGGGACCGACTCGGGCAAGGTCAGGGGCAGAAAAAAGAAGGGAAGCATCAGAGCGGCGGAGTGCGCGCGGGGATGCAGGCGCGCCCAGCGTCCGTACAGGTAGGCGAGCAGAAGCCCGGCTTGGAAGAACATCATCGCGCCCGTCCACACATAGGCGCTGCCGCCGAAGCGGGGAAGCAGTAGCTTTGCGGACGCGAGCTCCAGGCAAAAGGCGAGGAAGGAGCCGAGAAATGCGAGAGCCTGGAAACGAGATCGCGGCGTCACGGCTTGAGTCTAACTAAATTATCGAACTTACAGGATCAGCGATCAGGGTTCCTCGCCGGTCTCATTTTCCACGGCTTCACGCCCCTTTTGGCTTGGGCCGAACCAATGCTCATTTGAGGACTCCAGGGATTCATTCGTGGGAATAAATTTTTTATCCACAGGGGAATATAAGAACGCCTCGATATATTGGCTGGGTAGCAGCTCAGCCAAAGCTGTTTTAATATCTGAGCGCGAAAAGGTGGAGTCGCTCGGATCCAGATGATATTTCGCTAGAGATTCAAGGCTTTCATAATCATTCAGTAGGGCACGAATGACGAATCGGCCAGCGTCCGATATATTGTTCTTCAATGAGCCTCGGCCGAATCTACTTGTCGGTAAGATGCTGAAAGAGCGCGGCAATTTCGGTCAGCCCCTTCTTTAACGCTCGTTCATGCGGGGTATCTCCAAAACCGCTTCGGATCGCTGGTTTCGCTCCCCTCGACAAAAGTAGTCGGACCGCCTCAAGATGCACCTGCGCTACAGCGTTATAGAGGGGGGTGCATCCATGCTCACCTTGAATATCGGGGTCCGCGCCGCCATTGAGGAGCGCCTCGATCTCCTCCACGTTGCCGCTGACTGCCGCAGCGTCAAGAGGAGTGTTACCGTATTGGCCTTTTTGATTTACATCGATGAGATCTATTCCGGAGAATTCAGGCAGATCTTCATCCATGTATCGGTGCAGTACGTCCTTTGCCGTTAATTTCGTGGTCATGGAGCTATGCACCTGTACTTTTAAAGCTGATCCATCTTCATTTTGGCAGCACTCGAGAGGCCTGCGCAGCTAATGCGCGGATCGAATTCCACTCCGGCTCACTTTTCAGTGCCGACGTCGTCCAAAACCTTTCTCGCCCCTCACCGCTTATCGCCTTTAATTGAGAGTCGATCGATTTGAGTAGGCTTTCCGCTTCTTTCGGGAAATGGGTTTTGCCGAAGTGTGGCTCCAGGACTTTATACGCGTCATCGAAATCCAGCGCTAGTTCATCGGCGCAGTCGCCATAGCCGCCAGTAGCCAAATAGGCCCTCTGCTTCTCCGGCGCAAGTGAAAGGGTCTCAAGCGCCGCTCTCATTGACTCAACGCCGAATTGGAATACGTCGGACTTTTCAGTCATGGAATTCGCTCCGATTTGCCGCCGCCTGGACTAGTAACAATCCAATATGATCCCGGGCCATGATGGCCCCCGCCCGGGTGCCACCGGAATAATCGTCCTGAGGCTTGTCCATTGGTCAGGTACTCCCGGAGCACCCAACCTTGGCCTTCATGGGATCCTTTACCGAGCTTCTCGATCTTCCAGCCCGGGGCATTTTTGACTTGTGCCTCAATCTCTTCCGGTGTCTTTCCTGTTAAGCGGGAAGGGTTTTTGATTATATCCTCAATTAGCTGAATTGCCTTTTGAATCGGCGAAAGTTGTTTGGGCTCGCTTTCATCGTCCGGCGAAGGAATTTGGTCACCATCCGCCTTTGTGTACATTTGCGCGTCCCTTTTTGCGCGGGGTGCCGCCGGAACGCACCAATATTCGCCGTTGCGACGCGATATATCAGGAATCCCGACGCTGCCGGGTGCTGCGCCACTTAGTCTGCGCCACCGGCTCTCGCAGCCTTGTTCGAAATAGTGTTCCTGCTTTAGTTCGCGCTTTTCGCAGGATAGATCATCTCCGCACTTGGCCAGAATGCGGTCCTCAATCTCTTTGCATTCCAGAAGTTGCTTGGCCTTTTGTGGATCGATGTGGGCGGTGCCGCCAGGGCTTCCGCCAGAAGGAGGGGGGCTCGCCATAACCGCGACTAATCCCACCGGGCAGGCTCCGCTTTGGACATCAGTCTTTATTTCATCATCGAGCTTGGCACCCAGGGCCACCGGCCGATTCCCCGGCGCGGCAATCGCTTTGAGAGTCAAGGCGTAAATTGCTTCCATTTTGATCGGCGTGGGGGCTGATTGCATCGACGCCTGCGTAAGTGCGTCCGAGCGATCCTGAAATTCTTCCGGTTGTTGCGTGGTTTGAGATTCTGACTGCGTTAGTTTGGACTCTTCAGCATCCAGGCTCTGGAAGCGATTGGACATCTTTGCCTTCACTCGATCAAAATCGTTCTTCTTCGATTCGAGCGGCGCGTGGACTCTTGAAATGGGTTCATCTCCGGCTCTGCGTCCTTCCTCCTGCCGGAGTTCTTCGAACGGTTGCTCCCTTGCCGTGCGCGGATTGTTAGCCACATAGGAGTAGGTCGCTTGCCCGGCCGAGTTCGTCGTCCGAATATAACCGCCCTCGCTCTTCGGTATAACCGCTTTGTCCGTTGCGGCGATCGAAAAGACGATCGAAATTCCATCCTTTCTCGCGGATGCGTCGTCGAACGACACAGTTGCAGTAGCTGTGACGCGCTCGCCTTCGAGGATCGTCGTTCGGTCGACTGAGACCACGATCCCGGTTATCTTTGGCGGTTCCGGCGGCTTCTCCGGCAGGTCCTTGGGCGCTGTAGGCTGTGCGACACTGCGTGGTGCCGCAGGTTTGTCTGAACCTTTGAAGAGCTTGCCGATGCCGCGGAACAGTGCGGATATGCCGACGATCGCGAGCTTCCCCAGGGCTTCGCCCAACTCCCTGCCGCCATCTGACGAGTAGCTCGAATACGATGAGCTGCCGGAGTAGGAAGAGCCGCTCGAACGGCTCGACGAGCCGGAATCGCAGTACTTCATGCACACGATGTTTCCCATCGGCGGATTGACGGCGCCGCCACGCGTGATCCACATATCACGATCGCCGGCGGCCGTCTTGGTGAGCAGGCTCGGACGCGTGCGGCTGAGAACGGCGGCGGTGCCGGCATCCTCGATCGTCTCGCTTGCGGGGCCAGGAGAGACTTGCGCGCCCTCGAGCCACAGCGCGATCGTCCGGGCCGGAACGGCAACGGGCCAGTGGCCTTCTTCCGTGTCGGCTGGGCGCTGGACGAGCAACCCCGCCACCTCGCCGGAATCGTTGAGCACCGGCCCGCCGGAGAAATCGGCAGAGACCACGGCATCGGTTTGAAATGTATCCGGTCCTGACTTGGAAATGAGGCCTGACGTCTTTGTCCACAGACCAGAGACCTCGGCATGGCCGAGCGCCGTGACGAGTTCGTCCTTGGCCGGCGCCTGCGTCGCGAGGGGGAGAGCGGGGGCTGTTCCGGCGAATGTGAGAGTCGCGAGTCCGAGAGTCTCATCGCGCCGAGCGACCATCGCGGTCAGCTCAACGGGCTTGTCCATACCCGAGTGCGCGAATAAATGAGGGTGATCGTCCCCGGCCGTGATCGCGGCGTCGGTCACCAGCAC
>JAYTIP010000256.1:0-16113 GCA_043731745.1 Elusimicrobiota bacterium
CAGTCATCCCCTCGCCGATCAGATGTAGCATCAATTTAGTTAGGGGCCCCTCTGCGCGAAGACTTCTTCAAACTTGAGATTTCACGGCGAGCATCTGGATCACCTTTGACCAAGAGCAACCGATACCAGGCGATTGCTCGGCGAATATCCTTTCGCACTCCTTTACCATGCCGGTGAGCTTCTGCGAGTTTTCTCATTGATCTCTGGTGGCCCAAGGCCGCAGCCCGACGGAACCATCTGACGGCTCGGTTGTAGTCCAGTCTTTTCCCATTGCCTTGCCAGTAACAGAGCCCGACGTTAAACATCGCCGGTGATTCACCTTGCTTGGCGGCTTTCGAATACAGGCTTATGCCGCGCGCCTTGTTTTGTTTTATTCCTTCGCCGTAAAAATAGGCGTAACCCAAATACAATTGAGCTTCCGAGTTCCCCTGATCAGCCGCTTTTTTTGCCCAAATGACCGCCTTCCGCCGATTTGTTGGCTTACCCAAGGAATAATGGTTTGAGACTTCAAACTGAGAATCTGCGTCGCCTGCTTTTGCCGCCTTCAGATACCAGGCGAAGGCTCTTTGTTTGTTTTTCGGGACCCCGATCCCAGCTAGATAGCAACGACCAAGTTCTCTCTGCGCGTCGATGTCCCCGGCCAAGGCCGCGCTCTTGTACCAATTGGCGGCACCAGTTAAATTCTTCCGTGTGATCTCGCCTAGTTCGAGATAAACGCCGGCGGAATACTGCGCCTCGACGCTTCCCTTTTTAGCCGCCGCCAGACAATAGCGGTATGCGGCCTTGGGATTCTTCTTTACGCCAATACCGTAGTGGTGCCAGTTGCCTAGGGCATAAAGCGCAGCTGCGTTCCCCTTTTCCGAAGCTGAAGTGAGAAGCGCAACGCATTCTTTCCGGTAATCGGAAGCGTTGGGGCGCAAGGCGAGAAAACGGGCAAGATGTTCCTGTGCATGCGCGTCACCCGCCGCCGCCAATTTACGGGTTCGATTTAACCAGAGTCTATTGCTCATTAATTTCTTAGTCAGTGCGCCAAACGCAGGGGCGGTGCCGAGCGAGGAGCGCGGCGGCACACGCCGATGGTTAGGCGTTCAGAAGTGCTCATTTGCTAACAGGGAACAGTTTTCTGGAAAAAATATCCGCTACGACCCAGATGCAGAACGGAAACAAGGCCCAGCAAAAAATGCCCTTTCCGTAAGAAACCTGCTTATCACGATATACCGGGCTCATGGCTACAAGGGATACAGGTATGAACCCAACGAAATTAACAACCCAGAATATTTTTAGAATCTTGATCTCATGTGCGGCGCATACGTTAAGTGCCGCTGTGTAGACGGGCCACAACCACAGTAGTAGTGATGTTTTCCAGTACTTCTGAATGATCTCTTTTAGGCTTAACATTTTATTTTCAGTGCACGCCTAACGCGGACGGTCTGCGCAGCTATTCTTTGCCAAGCTTTACGTTCATCCAGCTTACACCGAAGAGGGCTCCCAGAAATAACAGTAATACTGCAGTAAAGCTGATGTTGTGATCGTGCGCGAACTTCAACTGGGAGATCAGCGCCTTTGCGTCTTCGCGAACATCCCTAAGATCATTGGAGTTGTTAATCCTTTTGATAGCTTGAGAATCTAATTGTGACGGAGTTTCAGGGCCTGAAATCAATGTAAAAAAACCAAACGCGAGCACGGCTGCAAGACAAATTTTGTTAATCAAATGCGCGTGCTTTCTCATGATTTTAGGTTTCCCCATAGATTCCGCGCGCACTTAGCTCTCCAACGCCTGACGCAGAGGCCGCCCTGCGACGGCTTCGACAGTCCAACCAAACAAGGCGCCGGCGGGTTTAGCTGATGGTTAGGCGTCAAGGTTATACCTCGAACTGACACTGGCCTTTACGAAGTGATAAATCCCCGAGATCAACCCTGCTATCAGCACAAAGAAGGTCCATATAAATCCGAACGCATTATTTGCGTATACTCCGCTCATTATCCAGGGCACTTCCGGATGCGTCCTGTGGCCGAATTGACAGTCCACGAGATACCAAAATCCACAGACCAGCAGCGTGATGCCCATCAGTCTAAGTCCGAATCTCCGACGATCAATTGAGATTTTCATTCTTCGGTGTATCTAGAGCACTCGGTGCATCAGTTTTTGCCTTCGGCGTCCCCTTAGGCCACACTAATCTGCATGTCGAGAAAGAAGCAACCAGAGCGCAAAGCATGATAAGAATGTTGGCAACTATGAATGTCGTAGACGCTGTGTTTGCAAACCGCGACAAGATCAAATAGATCGGGATCTCAAGAATAAGGCGGTAAACAGAAAAAAGAGTTGGAAAGACCAGTAGCGCTATCATGACCTTGGTCATGAACCACTTTGACTGAGTTACCGTTGAGCACTCAGGGGCTGAATAGCTCATGCAAATTCCATTCCTTTATCCTTCGATCGGATGCCCGTGCCTTGGACGTATCATTACCGTAGCTGGCGCGTAACGTATCCGTCGATTTGAAAACGAGAATCCCCGGGTCCATATTAAGAAAACCATCCGAGGGGCCGCCACCGTGCCAGTCAAAACCGGATTCCTTATTCACGCCAGTAGCGCTTCCGGGCGGGGGCGCCGGAGGTTCACCGAGAACTTCGAGCGAATCAAGGACGGAGTCGAGCGCCATCAGCTTGCCTGATTCGCTTTTAAAGTCTCCGATCATTGCTATGTAGCGGCCATCAGGACTTGGAACTGCGGCCAATGCGGAAAAATGATTGTCCTTCTTGTTGTCGTAACCTTCACTGTCCCAGTTTGAGCTGTTTTTGGAGTTCCGAATCATCCATGCGCCCTCATCAAGATACTCCAACCTGACTACGGGCTGAGCCCTACCCTTCTGTAGCACACGACCAAGCACGAATGCCTTGGCTGGACGCGAATAAGCGAGGCAGAGCCAAATGCCTGGTGAGAGCGAAAGTGTTTTGGCCTTCTTTTTGCCACCATCAATCCGAATTTCAATTCTCACTGCCCCTTGGTCCCCATCGTATTCCGGAGCTTTCGTGGTGATGATGCGAAGCTTGGATGTAGCCCCTTGAACCCAGGCACTTTCGTTTCCTTCTTCCCAATAATTCTCGGGGCTCTTCGCGACTGACGCGATAGGGAGCAGGAGTAACGCGCTGACAGAAATGATGTTAGTGATCACGATGGCGAAAAAACGCAGGGGATAGGGGGCATCGGCTATTAAGATACTCCTCACCGTGCCGCCGACCGCTCAAGGGAATGGTTTGGTGGAAGCATGTGGATTGTTTTAGGCCTGGGCCAATAATGCCCGATTAACAAGACGACAAAAGCCGTTAATGCCGTTCCGATGAAAAGCTTACGTGTAACCGTCTTCTCGGTTTGTTCAAGTGCGTACGCGCAGATCAATGCAGCTCCGCCCAGAAGACATGCACTCAGAACCCACAAGTTGAGCCCTGTATTGCCAGGCAACGGTACTATGATCGAGTCTGGATCCGGCAGGAGAAGCCCCATAAGCATAAAAAGACAAAACATAAGTTCGCCTGCGGTGATACGGAAGGCGACCGAATAAATCCTACGAACAAGCGTTATGCACTGGGCTACAGCGAGCGTAAGAAGGGTCAGCAAAAGGATCCGAGGAGCTCCCGGGCCCGGGCGTGCGAATTCTGATGCAATCCACGCTAACGTCAAAACGCATGACACCCACGAAATTAAGCGTGCGACGCTTTGGATGCGTGAACTTTTGTTCATTTGTAGTGGCGCTGAGACATGCAACTGTCCACCCGAGGCGGCGGGCGGCGAAGCGAAGGTTTAGGTATCAATTGGCCCTGTCTTGCTTGACGTTCGCATTTTGACAACTTCTTGAGCGCGAGTTCGTGCAAGTGTCGCTTCTCCCACTCGGCCCACAGCCGTTAATAGTTCGGCCCACTCGTTAAACGTTTTTTCCAGCATAGCCAACAGCTCAGGGGGTGGCTCCTCTCCGCGGCAAGCGAATTTAATGAATTCATGCAGAGGGAGTCCGATAGCTAGTTTCCCACTTATTCCGAAGGCTTCTTTGATTGAAGTTTCGATGCTTGCTATCGCTGCTTGAATCTCTCCCTTCTCCTTCAAACCTAATGCAACCCCCAACGCCTGAGCAATCATCTCAAGGTGGCGCTTAAACCAGTCTCGACGGATCATAATTCGCGGCCTCTTCTTATTGGTGTTAGTCCGAACTACAACTACACTAAAAAGGATGCCTAACGCAGGGGATGAGCGGCGGCGGCTATTAGGATATTCCACACCGTGCCGCCGGCCGCTCTATCCAATGGTTAGGGACCACTCTTTTTCGCATTCGTTCCGAACCGTTCAACCTTGGGCGTTGGAATTTTTCCATCTAGCTGAACCACCACATCAAATCTCGGAATGCCCGTCCCAAAACCGCCCATCCCGCCCTTCGGATCTGTTGGCCCGACAATAAAGTTAATGACGAAAATCCACTCCTCCGGATCCTTCGCTATCTGATGTAGCGTGACATTCGTTAAGTTCCATTTCCAGCCCTTATCCACAGGGATAGTCTTCATGAAGCGCGTCGCGATGCTTGCGGCCTTGTCTGAGGAAAGTGGCAATGGCTTTGCCTGCGAGTTCCACCGATTCGCGGGATTGCCAGGTTCGACTACGAAGTCGTAAATCTCCGAGTTGTGGAAACCGAAGCCACGGAACGACGCGCCTTCCGCCGTGGCGACTCGGGTGAGAGCGGCTAGGGCTACGATGATTAAAAGTTTCATGTTATGGTCCAAGTGTCCCTAACCAATAATTGTACCGACCGGCCTATTACGCACCGGCGAGGCGGCATTCTGCGAATTATAGAGCCAAAACCAGGATAATGCCAGGAGGCGCCTTGCGTGATAGGCCGCCGAGCGGCGGCCTATTCTGCGATCTCGATAGGGCTGTCTAATCTGCGATCTCTGCGTCAGCGCAGCGGAAACGACTCGCCCGAATCCGCATGGACGGTCTCACGCACGCCCTCAGGCCCTGCCTCAACGGACAGCCAGTGATGCAGCTTCTGCTTCACCGGCCCCGGAAACAGCGGCGACCCGCCCCCACCCGTCAGCACATACTTCACGCCGTCGCGCTCAAGCGTCCCCAGCCCATGGATGTGCCCCATATACACGCGCTGAACCTTATTCGAGGACATGAGCTCCATGAACTCCAATGAACCCTCACGAAATCCCCCCGCTCCCTTGAAAGCACCCCAATCGGTCCACTCCCCGAGCGGCGCCGGCGGAATATGCGTGAACACGATCGTCGGCACGGCAGGATTGAGAAGCCCCGAGAGCCATTTAAGCTGCGCCGCGGTAATCCGCCCCGCGGAGGAGTCCACGACGATGAAGCGCCGCCCGCCCCGATCAAAGGCATAGTCCGTCGAGCCCAGCGAAGCGCGGTACACGCGATCGTTCGTGATGCCGTGCGGCTTATGCCGGTCATGATTGCCGATGACGGTCAGATACGGCGCCTTAGGCGCGGCCCGAAACAGATCCCGAAAGAAGTCCGTGAATCTCGCGATCGTTCCCCGGCTCACCATGTCCCCGAGCTGAAGGATGAACTCCGGCCGAGACTTATCCGCCCGAGCCAGCATGCGCCAAAACGCCCCCGGCCGATTGAACAAGGTTCGCGAAATCCAGAACCGCCCCGGCTCCGCGTCCCCGATGATCGCGAAGCGAACGGTTGAGGAGGAACGCGGCGAAGCCGCGAGCTTCGAGAGCTGCTCATCCGTGCGCCACTTGCGAGCAAGTCGCGCAAGCTTGCCCAAGGCACCGGGGGCCTGTTTCTCGGGAGGCATGACGACGAGATGCCCCATACCCACCGCTTCTTCTACGGAGGGAACGGTCATCATCGGCCCGTGGATCATGTGCGGGACCTTCCCGTCCCACATGTTATCGTCGACGGAGAAGATCGACTGCGGTGCGCCCACGACGCCCGTGTCGAGGTCGGTGTCGTGGCGGAAGGGAGACTTATCGCGATACTTAACGCCCGTTTGTCGGCTGCCGTGAATGATGATCGGGCGATCCGCGGCTTCGGCCACGAGCTTGATGGCCTCGATGTGCGCGGGAGTGACGCCGGGCCCGGGAACGCCCAAGACGCGCGACGACGCCAAAGGTGTCAGCGGTGAGTCGAAGGAAGGCGCCGAGAGAAGCGGCGAAGCGAGGGCGGGAGGAACGACGAGCGGGGCCGAGACGGTACGAACGGTGACGACTTGAGCCGATGCCGCGCCGGCGGCGAGGACGAGCGCCGCCGGCGCGAACATCAAGCGCATTTACTTCGTGAGTTCGGGGTTCGCGGGCTTAGGAACCGGAACCTTGGCCAGGATCTTGTCGACGACCTGGTCGGTGGTCATGTTGTTGGCCTGGTAGGTGAGGGTCAGGCGATGGCGCAGGATGCGGTGCGCCACATCGCGGATGTCGGCAGGAGACACCCACGCGCGGCCGTTGATCAGCGCGTTGATCTTGGCGGCCTTGAGGAGGAAGATGGCCGCGCGAGGAGAAGCGCCCGACTCGATCGCGTCCTTGGCGTCGATGCCGTAAGCCGAGGGATTGTGCGTGGCCTCGACGAGGGCGGCGATGTAAGACTCGATCGTCGGATCGACATGGATCTGCTCGGCCACTTTGCGGATCTCGACCATCTCGTCGAGCGAGGTGATCTTGCTGGCGCGAGGCTGGCCGTCCTTCTTGCTGAAGCGCTGCATGATGGACTTCAGCTCGTCCATGGTCGGGCGAGGAACGAGGACTTTATACATGAAGCGGTCCTGCTGAGCTTCCGGGAGGCGGTACACGCCCTCTTGCTCGATGGGGTTCTGGGTGGCGAGCACCATGAACGGCTTCGGGAGAGGAAGGGTGTTGCGACCGATCGTCGCGTTACCCTCGGCCATCGCCTCGAGAAGCGCCGCCTGCGTCTTCGGCATCATGCGGTTGATCTCGTCGACGAGGAGGATGTTGGTGAACACCGGTCCCTGCACTAGCTTGATTTCTTTCTGGCCGTTGGCCGGGTTCTCCTGAAGGATTTCAGCGCCCAGAAGGTCCGACGGGAGCTTGTCCGGAGTACCCTGCACGCGCTGGAAGTCGCCTTTCACCGCGTCGGAGAACGCCTTGACGGTCTGCGTCTTGGCGACGCCGGGGACGCCTTCGAGCAGCACATGCTCGGAGGCGATCATGGCGGTGATGATCGAGTCGATCATCTCGCCCTGACCGACGATGACCTTGCCGATTTCAGCCTTGATGTTCTTGATGATCTGGGCCTTGGCCTTCACCGTCTCGGCCAACGAGGGCTGAGCGGCAGGCGTCACATCGGAGGAGCCTTCACCCGTCGAGGCGGCGGAGAAGCGCTCGCCCGTGAGGGCCGCTTCAAGAGCCGTGCCCGCGCCGCGAGAGTCGGCGGAGGAGGCCTTGGAGAGGTTGGGCATGGCCGAGAGAGCCTTGGTCGCGTCTTTCATGCGCTCGGCGGCCGAGGCGGGATTGGCCGTCGGGACGAGGGCCTGGGGCACCGCGGTCGGGATGGCGGCGGCAGCCACCATGGCCATGGGCGTCGGAGCGATGCTCGGCGCCGCGAGCGAGGGCGTCATGGACAGCATCGTGGGCGCCAAGGAGCCCGCGAGAGGCGAGGCGAGGGGCATGCCGATCGAGGGCACGATCCCGCCGGTGACGCCGGGGGTCACGACGCGCCCGGACACGGTCTGGGCGGCGGCGGACATCGGAGCCGCGGCGACGAGGGCCGCGAGACCGAGATTCAAGAGGCTGGGGACTTTCTTCATAACGCTCCTTAGGGCTTGAACGGCTGCTTGGCTTTGGGATGGAAGGCGAGCTCGAGAGTCTCGAGCGGGTCTCCCTCGGTGGAAATCGAAATCGGCTTGATGCGCGAGGCGTCGAAGGCGGCGTCGACGGCGGCTTCACGGCGAGAGACGAGGGACGCGGACTCCGCGCGACCGGCCTTGGACGAGGTGTCGAGCATGCGCGTCGCTCCGGTCTCGGCGTCGACGACGGGCAGAAGGCCCACATCGGGGAGGGCCGACATCTCGGCGGGGTCGGTGACGCGGATGGCGCGCACATCGTGACGCGCCGCGAGGGCGCCGAGCGCGTCTTTAAAGTCGGTGGCGATGAAGTCGGAGAGGACGGCGACCATCGCGCGAGAGCCCAACATCTTGCCCGCGGTCTCGAGGGCGGGCTTGAGGTCGGTGGTTTTTCCGGTGGGCTCGGCCTTGAGGATGGCGTCGACGATCGACATGGCGTGGCGCGAGCCGCCGCGAGCGGGGATGACCTGCTCGACGCGGTCGGAGATGAAGATCGCCCCGACGCGAACATTGGAGTGGGCGGCGGCCAAGGCCAAGACGGCAGCGGCGTCTTCGATCACGGTGCGCTTGTCGACGCCGCGAGTGGAGAAGCGGCCGGAGTTGGAGATGTCGATGACGAGCATGAGGGGCATGTCGCGCTCGAGCTCGAACTTTTTGGCGTAGAGCTCGTCTTTCTTGGCGGAGGTCTTCCAGTCGATCTCGCGCATGTCTTCGCCTTGGTACGGACGAGCCTCGGCGAAGTCCGTGCCGCCGGGGCCGATGAAGCGGGAGCGGAAGTTGCCGCCGTTGACCGCGCTGGCCATGCGGCGAGCCGCGAGTTCGATGCGGCGGTTGCGCGCGAGGACCGAGCCGGGGATGGCGGTGCGGGCTTCGACCGCTTCCTGGACGCCGTCGGAGGCGAGGAGTTTGTAGATCAGGTAAGCCGCGCCCAAGCCGACGATCGCGAAGATCATCCATGGCGCGATGCCGGGAAGGGCCGCCAGGGCGAAAGGAGCGAAGCCGATGCCGTGCAGGCCGGACTTCGCGGGGGCGGCGTTGCCGAACAGCTTGATGCCGCGCTCGGTCGCGTCGATGGCGGCCTGGATCGTGGCCTTCTCGTCATCGTTGAGGGCGCGGGTGCCGGATTCGCCGCCGCCTTCGCCGCGCTCGTCGTAGTAGCCGTTGCTCTCTTCGACGGTGCCCTTGTCTTTGTAGACCTTGAGCCAGTCGCGCAGGGCGATGAGTTGGGCTTTGGTGTAGGTGGCGCGGAAGTGGGTGCGGTTGTCGAGGTTCGGATCGCCGAGGCCCGCCTTGACCAGCGCGTCGGTGAAGGTCTGGCCGGGGAACTTGCTGTACGCGGCGGAGAGGCGCGCGTTGACCATCTCGGCGGAGACGTCGCCCGGCTCGTTGCCGGTGGTGACGCCGGCCTTGGCGGCGAGCGGGGTGAGGCGCGGGATCGAGGCCTTGATCTTTTCGAGGACGGCCTTCTGCTCGTCGCTCAGCTTGCCGGATTTCTTCGCGTCGGCGGCGGCCTTCTCGACGGCGGAGAGCAGAGCCAGGTAGTGGCGCTGCTTGAACTCGGTGCGCCAGGAGTTGTTGGTGTCGTGCAGACCGCCGTCGGTGAGGGCTTCTTTGAGGGACGGGAAGGCCTTCTCGGCGTCGGTCGCGAGACCGAGGAGGGCGATGTCGGTCTGCTTGCGCAGGACGGGAGCCAGCACGGCGCCGCCGGGGCCCCTGAGCGCGCCTTCGAGGGCCGCGTACGAGTCGGCTTCCTGCGGGGTGCCGAGCAGCATCGGCAAGGTGCGCACGAGGACGCCGTCCATCAAGGTCGAATCGGCGGGAGCGACGGCGAGGCGGGCGATCGCGAGCTTCTCGATCTTGAGGGCCAAGACGGCGTTCTTGGGATTGGAGTCGAGTGCGGCGGCCAGGCGCACCATGTAGAGGGATTCTTCGCCGGGAACGGCGAGCTTGGCGAGCAAGGCCTGCTCGGCGTCGGCGGGAGCGGCCTTGACCGCGTCGGGGAAGTTCTTGGCGGCGACCATGTCGACGGCGTCGATGGCGCGCGCGAGGTAGAGGCGCTCGTCCCAGGTCATGGGGCGGGCCTTGCCCGAGTAGTCCCAGCCCTCGCCCTTGGCCGCGAGGGCGACGAGGTGCGCGTGCAGTTTGGCCAAGGCGGCGGCGTCGAGGGCTTCGGGATAGGCGAGCTGGCTGCTGAGATCGGCGACGGCAGGAGCGAGGCCGGCGTCGCGCAGGCTCTTGAGGAAGGCGTGATTGGAGAAGGTGGAGTCGCCGCCCTTGAGGACCGGCAATAAGGATTCAGCGGCGACTTCAGGAGCCGATCCGCCGGCCAGCATGCCGGATTTCTCGCCCGCGCTCAGCATGGCTTCGATTTGGGCGTCGGCGCGGTCCATCAGCTCGCGCGCCGCGGGGTTCGGGGTCTCTTTGTTCTCGGCGAGCGGCTTGGCCAGCTCGTCGATCGCGGCCTGCAGGGCCGCGAGGTGGCTGAGCTTATAGACCTCGCGGTAGTTCTGGGTCGTCGACGAGGAGGAGTAGCCGCCGCGGCCGCGCCCGTAGTAGCCGTGGCCTTCGTAGTCGTCGTACTCGCGGCTGTAGCTTTGGCTCTGCGTGTCGGGCAGGACGACGCCGTCTTTGATGAGGCGCTCGTGCAGGCCGGGTATTTTCGCCTCGGCATCTTTGATGAGATTGGTCGTCGCCTTGGTGACGAGGTAGCGCGCGGCCCCCGCGAGAGGAGCGGGCGCGCCGCCGTCGCCCTGCATCTTGTCGGCCATGCCGATGAGCATGACGGTCAAGGACGGGGGCGCCTGGACTTCCTGGTCAGGTGGGGTGAGCTTGTAGATCTCAAGGCGGATCGCGTCGATGCGCGCGGCGTTGGCGAGGGCGGCGTCGAAGAAGCCCTGGGACTTGGCGAGCTCGGCGTCGGTGACGCCCGGCATCGCGAGGCGGCGGAAAGCGAAGCTCGCGGTCCACATCTGCAAAGTCGGGTCGTTGGCGTGCATGGCCTGCACGCCGGACAGGCCGTCGAAGAAGGAGGCGCCGTCGCGGGCCAAGTAATTGAAGAGGATCGGGCCGGCCATCTGCTGAACCTGCTTGTTCGGGCTCTTCAAGACGCGGAAGACCTGGCCGATCGTCTTCGGGTTGCCGGACTCGACGCCGATGATGGCGAGCTTGACGAGCATTTGGGCTGAGGCCGCGTCGTTGCGCGAGTTGGCGATGAGCTGGTCCATCGAGTTCCACAGCGCATCGCTCTCGCGCTCGATGAGCGCGCGCAGCAAGATGTTCTCGCCGTTGTTGGTGAGCGGCAGCACGCCGGAGTGGCGGAAAATCGCGACGAGGATGTTGTCGGCCTTGGGGTCCGGCGACTCACGCAGAATGGTCAGCGCGCGGTCGAACTCGGCCCCGGCGGACTTGGGCGACTCCGTCCAGCGCTTGAGCGCGGGCAGGACCTGCTCGGGGATGCGCGCGTCGACATAGCGGTCGGAGAAGATGAACAGGTCTTCGGCGTAGAAGAGCTTGGTCGACATCTCGGCGGCGACGCGCTGCTGCTCCTGGAAGCGGAGCGTGCCGACGCCGGAGATTCCGGTCAGCGCGATCATGATCGCGAGCGTGGCGACGGTGGCGCCGCGCTTGAAGCGCGTCCAGAGCCCGGCGGGTTTGACAGGCGCGGAGGGGACCTCGGCGAAAGCGATGGGCTGGTTCGCGGCGATGGCGTTGAGGTTCGCGACGCGCGCCTCGGACTCGGAGTGCGCCATCCACGCGAGCTTGTTGCTGCGCGCGGAGACGCGCTCCATGACGGGCTTGAGCGACTCCATGCGGGTCTTGCCCGTGCGGCGCAGGGCGGTGAGGATCTTGTCCATCGTCTCGGGCTCGGCGCCGGAGAGGTAGGCGGCGGTGAGCTTCTCGCGCCACAGGGCCTCGTCGTGGGAGGCCATGACGATCAAGGTCTCGCGCAGGGGGTCCTTGGCCTCCTGCCAGCCTTGGACGAAGGCCTTCAGGCGGCGCTCGTCGGTCTCGCGCAGATCGTAAAGGTGGATCAGGTCGGCGGAGACGCCGGCGGGCACGAAGCCGCGGAAGGTCTGCCACTTCTCGCGCACGGAGCGAGTGATCGCCCCCCCGCTCCAGGAGTCGGCGGCGATATAGCCGGCGACGACGGCGGCCAAGGCGGCGAAGGGAAGAATCTGGGGCCACGCGCCGAGCGGAATGAGGGCCAAGGGTAGCATGCCGTTTAACTTGTCGGACTTGGGCTTGGACTCGGACGGCTTGCCGCGTTTAAGGAGCGAGCGGCCAGGGAGAACCAAATCGAGCAGGAGCAAGAGAAGCGCCGGCCACAGCATGTACACGCCGACCGGGCTCGGGGATTTGATCGTGTCGCCCTTCTGGCCCTTCTCGAGGCGGGAGACTTCGTCCAAGATCCGGTCGATGCCGGCCTTTCCGTCGGAGCGGAAGTAGGCGCCGCCGGTGCGCTCGGCGAGTTGACGCAGGGGCGCTTCGTTTAAGCGCGTGATCGCCGGGTTGCCCGTGGCCTCGTCGATGAGGTACACGGAGTCCTTGCCGTCTTCGGTCGGGACCTTGATCTTGGTGCCGGCGGGATCGCCGACGCCGATCGCGTAGACGGTGATGTGATGCACGGTCGCGGCGGCGATCGCGGCGGCGATGTCCTTCTCGGGAACGTCGCCGTCGGAGACGATGATGAGGATGCGCTGGCGGTCGCCGAGCTTCTTGGCGGTCTCGAAGGCGTTGGCGGTGAACTTGACCGCGCCGGCCAAGTCGGAGCCCTCGCGAAGACCGCGCGCTTCCACATCGAGGCGGTTGATCTTGAATTCAAAGTTGCCGTAGTCGATCGAGATCGGAGAAGCGGTTCGCGCGTTGCCCGCGAACACCACGAGGCCGACGCGGTCGGTGCCCTGCAGGCGCGTGATGAACTCGTTGAGCTCCTTCTGCGTGCGCGCCATGCGGCCGTCCTCGGCGTAGGTCATCGAGTAGGAGCCGTCGACGGTGACCATGATGTCCTTGCCGCCGAAGTTCACGCGCTCGTCCGTCAAGCCGCCGCGCGGGTCGCCCGCGGCCAAGCCGATCAAGGCGGCGGCGCCCAGAGCCAAGCCCGCCTTGCCGAGAAACCGGCGCGCGCCCCACCAGGAGCGGAAGGTCTTGGGCGCGGTGCCGGGAGAAAGCTTCTTGGCGGCCTCGAGGCGCTTTTTAATACCCCACGCGACGAGCACCGCGAGCACCGGCAGGCCGATGCCGACGGCCCAGAGCATGGCGGTCGAGGAGAAAACGACGCCGTGGCCGATGAAGGCGAGCGGCAATGCGGGCATGAAGCCCCAGACGCCCTTGCCCTTGCGCGTCATGCCCTTGAGCTGGTCGGACTTTTCCTTGCCTTCCTGTTCGCCGAGAGCGTCGCCGAGCTTGTCCGAGCCCTGCTTGTGGTCGGGGGCCACCGTCGGCTTGCCGTCGCCGGGCTGGGGTTTTCCGTCACCGGGTTTCCCGTCGCCGGGCTTGCCCTGGCCGGGTTTGCCGTCGCCGGGCTTGCCTTGTCCGGGCTTGCCGTCTCCGGGTTTGCCGTCGCCGGGCTTGCCGTCGCCGGGCTTTCCCTGATCGCCCTTGTTGCCCGACTTGTCGTTCTTGCCCTGCTGCGGCTTGCCGTCCTTACCTTGCTTGCCCTGCTTGCCTTCCTTGCCCTGCTTGTCCTGCTGTTGCTGCTGATCTTTCTGCGCCTGCTTGAGCGCCTCGAGGTTCCACTTCGCGTCCTGATTGTTCGCGTCGCGGCGCAGAGCTTCCTTGTAGAGCTCCATCGCCTTCTCCGCGTTGCCGGCGGCGAGGGCGGAGTTGCCGAGGTTGAAGATGGTCTGGGACTGAAGCTTCGGGTCGGAGGTCAGCGACAAGTACTTCGCCCACGCGGCCTCGGCCTTGGCGTTCTCGCCCATGCGCAGGTAGGCGTCGGCCATGTTGAAGTAGATCTGGGGAACGTCAGGGTGGCGCTCGAGGGCCTCGCCGTATTTCTTGAGGGCTTCGGCGTAGCGGCCCTGGTTGTAGAACTTGTTGCCGTCGATGACTTCCTGCGGCACGGCGGCGGTGGGCGAGGTGGGCGCGCTCACCTGCGCGGTCATTTCGATCGGCGCGCGGGGCGCCGTGCTCAACATGTTGAGATTGACGGGCATCCCGTTAAGCCCCATGAGCAGCGCCATGCCGTAGAGCGTGCGCAGGCGGGTATTGGCCAGCAGCATCTCGCCGCCGAGCGCGAGGAAGGCCAACAGCGCGAGAAGGCTCGTGTAGTCGTGGACCGAGACGCTCGAGACGATCTTGGCCGGGCTCTTTTCCAGGCGCGAGATCTCGAGCAGTACCTGCTTCATCCCTTCCGCGTCGGTGGCGCGGTAAAACTTGGCGCCGGTCTTCTGGGCGACTTCACTCAAAGTCTTCTCGTTGAAGGACTCGTTGCCTTCGGAGATACCCACGCCATAGACCTTGATGCCGAGCTGGGCCGCGATCACGGCGGCGTCCTCGGGCGAGATGCCGGAATTCGAGTCGCCGTCGGTGAAGATCACGACGATCTTCACTCGCTCCGGCTGCAGGATCTGCTTCATCAGGTCCGGATAGGGCTTGGCGTAGGCGAGAGCGGCGGACAGGCCCTGGTCGCGCAGTATTTTCTGCACCGTCGCGGCGCGGGGATCGGCCTTGCCGTCCAAGTCGAGCGCGTTGAGCTCGAGGAAGTGCGCGATCGCGGTCAGCATGGACTTGCCGATCGCCGTCGAACCGGTCGTCTCGAGTTCCTTCAGATGGGCGATCAGCGCGTCGTAGTCGGTGGTGAGCTTGACGTCGAGATAGGCGTTGTCGGAGAAGGTCACCATGCCGACGCGGTTCTCGGTGCCCTTGCGCTGCTCCTCGACATAGGCGCGCACGGCGTCGCGCACGCCCTGGAGCTTGGCGCCGCTCATCGAGCCCGACAGGTCGATCGACACCATGGTGTCGGTCGAGGGAATGAAGGTCTCGGTGCGCTGGGTGCCGATCATCGGGCGCGCGAGGCCGATCACAAGCAGACCGATCGCGGCCATGCGCAGAACGCGCGGCAGGCCGACGAGCTTCTCGCGCCAGGTGCGCTTGGTCGGCGTCTGCGCGGAAGAGGACACGGCGAAGCGATCGGTCTTGGCCCGTCCGCGGTAAGACCAGACGATGTAGGCGGCGTACGGTATTAAGAGAAGGAGCACCCACGGGCTGCCGAAGCTCAGGCCCGCGGCACCGGGCAGCAGCGCCAGCATCCCGAGCACGCCGATCTTGGAATCAGACTTGGGCTTGGAGGCCTTGCCCGCCATCTCGGCCACACTCGTGACGAGCGCGCCGAAGCGCTCGAGCATGCGCGCGCGCTCGGTGCGGTCGGCCTCAACGCCGGCGAAGCGTGCGGCTTCGGCCTCGCGAGCGAGGCGCGCGGCGACCGACACCTGGCCCGCATCGTAGAAGGTCTTGTGCAGGTCGCGGTCGAGCGTGCGCGCGTCGCGCGACGCCTGCGGCAGGCCCGCGAAGTCCACCATGAAGCGCGTGAGCAGCTCCTGGTAGCGGGCGTAGAACGAAGCGGCGTCCAAGTCGGCGGCCTCAAGCTTCAGGCGCTCGATCTCGGTCTGCGTGACGGTGACGAGCGACAGGCGCTTGGCGTCGAGCTTGGGGTAAAGCTTGCGGGCGTCGACGAGGCGCTTCACGCCGACGAGGAGCAGGATGCCGAGCGGAATCGCCGCGAGCCACATCCAGTTCGGCGCGTCGCCGCGCTTAACACCGACGATGTCCTTGAGGCCCTTGTCCTTCCAGTCGGGCGTGAGCACGCTCTTAACCTCGAGCGTCGTCTTGGGCATCACGATCTCGATGCCCTCGGGGTAAGCCGCGGTCTCGCCGACTTTCACGACGGCCAAGCCGCCGTCGAGCGTCAAGGTGCCGGAGCCGAACGGAATCGCTTCGTAAGTGACGGTCTTCGTCTCGCCGGGGGCGAGGGTGATGGGCGCCTCGGCGCCTTTGCCCTGAAGTTCGAGGTCGGTGGGCAATGCGTCCTGGACGCCCGCGCGCAGATTCTGGAGCGTGACGGGCTTATCCGAGGTGTTCTTGAGCGTGATCGTCAGGTGGACGCGCTCGCCGACGGTCACGCCCTGGCGGTCGATCGACGCGGTCGCGGTGACGGGGCGGGGCAGGACGGCGCGGGCCTCGGCGGCGTCGGTCGTGTCGGCGGGAGCGGGGTTGGCCTGTCCCTGAGCGACGGGAGGCGCGACCTGTTGGGGGGCCGGAGCGGCCTGCCCGTTGAGGATCGCGATCGGCGGGCGCTTCGCC
>JAYTIP010000257.1:0-6474 GCA_043731745.1 Elusimicrobiota bacterium
CGGCGGCGTCAAGCCCGAGGCGTGGCACGCCGTCACCATGAACTCGGCGACGGCGGCCCTTCATCTCGCGCTCAAGGCGATCGGCCTCAAGGCCGGCGACGAGGTGATCATCCCGACGACCACCTTCGTGGCCACCGCGGAGGTCGTCACCTACTTCGGCGCCGTGCCGGTGCTGTGCGACGTCGAGGAGGACACCCATAATTTAGACGTGTCGAAGCTACCGCGCCTGATATCGCGCCGCACCAAGGCGATCATCCCCGTGCACTTCGCCGGCCAGCCCTGCGACATGGACGAGATCATGGCGCTGGCGCGCAAGCACGGCCTGAAGGTGATCGAGGACGCCGCCCACTCGTTTCCCAGCGACTATAAAGGACGACCGGTCGGGACGATCGGCGACATCACCTGCTTCAGCTTCTACGCCACCAAGACCTTGGCCATGGGCGAGGGCGGCCTGCTGATGACCGCGAACGCGGAATACGCCAAGTCCGCCAAGATCAACCGCCTGCACGGCATCAGCCGCGACGCGTGGGACCGTTACACGCTCAAAGGCAGCTGGTTCTACGAGGTCGTCGACAACGGCTGCAAGTACAACATCACCGACGTCGCCGCCGGCATCGGGTTGGCCCAACTGCGTAAGCTCGACAAGATGAACGCGTCGCGCTTGCGCTTGGCGGCCCGCTACGATCGCGCGTTCGCCGGAACGGGAGTCGTTCCGCTGACGATCCGCCCCGACCGGACGACGTGCGCGCACCTGTACGTGATCAAGGTCGAGAATCGCGATGAGCTCTACGAGAAGCTCCGTGCCGGCGGCGTCGGGACCTCGGTCCACTTCATCCCGGTGCACAAGCACCCGTACTACAAGAAGGCCTTCGGCTATCGCGACGCCGACTATCCCGTCGCCAACCGCGTGTTCGAGCGCTCCCTGTCCCTGCCCATCTGGCCGGACATGACCGCGGCGCAGGCCGACCGCGTGATCGAGCTGGTTCTCGCGCATGCGCGCTGACCTGTACTCGCGCGGCGGCAAGCGCGCGCTCGATGTCGTGGCGTCGGCGACCGGGCTGATCGTCCTCAGCCCGCTGCTGGCGGCGGTCGCCTTGGTCCTCGTCGTTTTCGACCCGGGGCCGGTGTTTTTTCGGCAGACCCGGGTCGGGCTCGGCTTCGCGCCGTTCCGATTGTTTAAGTTCCGCACTATGCACGCGGCTGCCGACCGGGGCGGCGCGCAGGTGACGGCCGGCGGCGACGCGCGGGTGACCGCGGTCGGCAGGGTTTTGCGCCGGACCAAGCTCGACGAACTGCCTCAGTTGTTCAATGTGCTCGCCGGGGAGATGAGCTTGGTCGGTCCCCGTCCCGAGGTGCCCAAGTACGTCGAGCTGTTCCGGTCGGACTACCGGGACGTCTTGTCCGTCCGTCCCGGGATCACCGATTTCGCGGCCATCGAGTACCGCGACGAGGAGGCCGTCCTGGCCGCCTACCCGGACCCCGAGAAAGCCTACATTGAGGCCGTCTTGCCCGCCAAAATCGTCCTTTACCGCCGCTACCTCGGAGAGATCGGCCTCGGGACCGACCTTAAAATAATCTGGAAAACTTTGGCCAAAGTGGCGAGGTTCGGCGTCGTCTAGGTCCTTCGGCCCCGGAGATGGGACCAAGGACCCTTTGGGGGTAGGGGGCGCGCCCCTACACTTAAGACATGACCCATCAATCCCAGCTGAAAGGTTATGATGTCCCGGTGATGAGCGAGACGAACGCGGTCGCGGCGCGCCGGGCCATGACGACCGTCCTGGACCTTCTCTGCATCCTGGCGTCCTACTGGTTGTCCTTCATGCTGCGGTTCGACTTTTCTCTGGACACCTACCACTCTCACATCCTGGTCTCGACCGCCCCGTACGGCGTGCTCACCTATGTGCTCGCCGCCTGGTATTTCGGCATCCACCGCGGCCTGCGCCATTTCTCGAGCTTCGGCGACGTGCTCAACATCGGCAAGGCCGTCGCGCTGACCGCCCTGATCCAGGGCGTGCTCGTGATGTTCGTCACCCAGGGCAACTTCCCGCGCTCGGTGCTGCTGCTCTCCCCGATCCTGTCGTTGCTGTCGGTGACCTCGGCCCACGCGGCGGTGCGTTACTTCAAGGATTTCTGGCGCTCGCGCTCGAGCGAGCTGACCCAGATACGCACCGCGGTCATCGTGGGCGCCGGCGAGACCGGAGAGCTCGTCTACCGCCAGCTGCGCACCGACGATCACGTCAACTACAAAATCGTCGCTTTCTTCGACGAGGACTCCACGAAGTGGGGCATGCGCCTGCACGGGGTTCCGGTCACCGGTCCGATTTCGAACCTGGCCGAGTTTCTGAAAAAGCGCCCGGTCGACGAGATCATCGTCGCCGTGTCCTCCGCCCGCGGCCAGGCCGTGTCGGCGGTCGCCGACGTGCTGCGCCTGGTCGAGAAGCGCCCGCTCATTAAGGTCGCGCCGAGCCTCCAGGAAATGCTGCGATCCTCTTCGGCCAGCGCCAATCCCCGCAAGGTGACTCCTGCCGACCTCCTCAACCGCAAGGAGGTCCGCCTGGACGCGCACCGCATCGCCCGCTCCATCGAGGGCAAGACCGTTCTCGTGACGGGCGCGGGCGGCACCATCGGCGGCGAGTTAAGCCGCCAGGTCGCCGTCTACCGCCCGAAGACCATCCTCCTGCTCGAGCAGCACGCGACCGCGCTCTTCTACCGCGAGGCCGAGATACGCGCGAAGATGCCCGGCGTGAAGGTCGTCGCCGTCCTCGGCGACATCCGCGACCAGGGCCTGCTCGACCGCGTCTTCCGCGAGCACAAGCCCCAGGCCGTCTTCCACGCCGCGGCGCACAAGCACGTCGCCCAACTCGAGACCAACGTCCAGGAAGGCATCAGCAACAACGTTCTCGGCACCTACCACCTCGCCGCGCAGGCCGATAAGCACGGCGTCGAGACCTTCCTTTTTGTGTCCACCGACAAGGCGGTTCGCCCGAGCTGCGTGATGGGTGCGACCAAGCGCGCGGCGGAGATGGTGATCTGCGACTTCGCCCGCCGCTCCAAAACCCGCTTCATGTCGGTGCGCTTTGGCAACGTGCTCGGAAGCTCCGGCTCGGTCCTTAAGATCTTCCAGGAGCAAATCGAGACGGGCTCTCCGGTCACCATCACTCACGCCGACGCCACGCGCTACTTCATGACGGTCGAGGAGGCCGCCGGCCTCATCCTGCAAGCCTCGGTGCTCGCCAGGGGCGGCGAGGTCTTCGTCTTGAAGATGGGCGAGCCGGTCCGCATCATCGACATGGCCCATAACCTCATCGTGCTCTCCGGCCTCGAGCCCGGGCGCGACATCCAGATCCACATCACTGGGCTCAAGCCGGGAGAAAAGCTCTCCGAGGAGCTCGTCGAGGACCCCGCGGGTCAGGAGCAGTCCGAGCACACCGACATCATGGTCCTGCGCTCGGAGAACAAGCCGATCGACGATCTAGCCGCTCGCATCCTGGGCGTTGAGATGGCGAGCCTCGGCTCCGGCCGCCACGCCGCGGTGCGGGCGCTCGTCGACCTCGTCCCGACCTACACGGCCGACCCGATCCACGACGAGCTCACGCTGCCGGTCGACGCCGAGCTTCCCCAGGCCGACTAGCTCAGGCCGGCCGGGCGCGAGACGCCCGGCACAGAGGACGCCGCGGAAAGCCTAATAGCATCTAGGGATCGCGGAAGCCGGAGCGCAGCAATGCCTCGAGGCCTTCTTTTAGGACCGCGAGGCAGCGCGCGAACTCCGCGTCGGGACGGCCCATCGGGTCGTCCACGTCCTGCTCGCCGAAGCCCGCCTGTTCGCGGAACAGTCGCGTGAGTCCGGTGAACTCCGGGAAGCGTTCGACGATGTGGTCGAAATGCGCCTGGGTCATCGCGAGGATGAGGTCACCCTCGCGCAGCGTCTCGCGCGTGGCCAGGCGCGCCTTATGCGTGAAGGGGGGGACGCCCTCGGCCTCCAGGAGCCGGCGTGCGGCGCCGGGCATCTCGTACCAGGACTCGGCCGCGGTGCCGCACGACGAGACGCTCAGGTCCAGGCCGCGCGTCGCCGCCCAGTGGCGCAGCAGGTGTTCGGCCATCGCGCTGCGGCAAATGTTGCCTGTGCAAACGAATACGACTCGGCGCGGCGGCGCGCTCAAGGCGCCTGCCGGGCCAGCGCGCAGAAAAGAAAGGAGGACGCGTCGAATGAAGCGGAGCGCGTATTCTCCCGGGCGAAGCCGTTCACGGCACGAGTATAGCGGCCCGTCCACCCGTCGTCAAGCGGCCATCAATTCGCTAATATATCTCAATGCCTAAGTTGTCCGTCGTCTTCTCCGCGCGGGAGAGATTTTCCATGGCGGCGCGCTCGCTCGAGGCGCTGTACTCGGGCTGCACGCTCCCGTTCCAGCTCGTCGTCGTGGATGGCGCGACGCCCGAGCCCTACCGGCGCGAGATGAAGTCGGTTCTCGACGGCCGGCCGAATGTTGAGTTCGTCACGCATCCCGGGTACCTGCTGCCCAACAAGGCGCGCCGCCTCGGCACTGAGAAGGCGACGGGCGACCTGATTCTGTATCTCGAGAACGATTGCCTCATCCGCCCCGGCGCCGTCGAGGCCTTGGTCGCGCTTGCCGCCGACTACCCCGCGGGCGTCGCCGTGCCTTGGCTGTGGGAGAAGACCGCGCGTCACCACGATTCGAGCGCGGTGAAAGTCGAACGCCTGCCCGACGGTACATTGCGCCTGCACGCCGAAAAGGAGCCGCTCAAATTGGAGGGTGGACGCCGCCCCGTCGAGTTCTTCGAGCACCACTGCTTCCTGATCACGCGGCCCGCGCTCGCGATCCTCGGCACGGGGGACGAAGAGCTCAACACGCGCGAGGCCATCGAGATCTCGGTCGCAGCGTGGTCGGCCAAGATTCCCGTGATCCTCGAACCCGCGGCGCAGGTGGAATTTCACGCCCCGCCGCCGGTCTGCGCCGACGAGCGGGACTTCTTCGATTACCGTTGGGACCCCAAACGCGCCGACGAAAGCCACGAGCGCGTCTCCAGCCGCTGGAAGATCGTCGACATGCCGGGCACCTACGACTTCGTGCGCGAGCAGATGCTGCGCAAGAGCCACGCGACGTGGGCGTTGATCCGCGCGCGCAGCCTGCTGCGCCGGATACGGGACTGGGTGGCGAAGTGAAGACCTGCGTCTGCTTCATCACGCATTCTTTCAGCCCCGAGCTGCGCCGCCGTTTCGAGACGCTCCGTCGCCAAGCCCCCGCGGGAGCCGAGGTGCGCATTCTCGCGCAGAAGGGCTCCGGAATTCCGGACGAGCTGCTCCCGATCACGAGCTTCTTTGAGTTTGCGCGCCTGCGCGAGAGGGCAGTGCGCGTCATCGGCGACCGGCTCGTGCCCGGCAATGTCCACCTGGCCTTTCTTCATTTCCGGGACGCGGAGCCCGGCTTCGACGAATATTGGTTTATTGAGTACGATGTCGTCTTCAACGGCGACTGGCGGACGCTTTTCGACGAGACGGCCGGCGATCGCGCCGATCTGATCGCAAGCGAAATCCGCGCCGAGTCCGACGCCCCGGGCTGGTATTGGTGGCCAACCCTTGACTTCCCGGGCCGCGCGCCCGGGCCGCTGGTGCGCGCCTTCTTCCCGCTGTGCCGGATCTCCGGGCGCGCGCTCGATGTCGTCGCCCGCCGCGTGAAGGATCGCTGGTCCGGCCATCAAGAGGGCCTGATCACGACCGCTTTGATCGACGAAGGCCTCGCCGTCTCCGACATCGGCGGAGACGGACCCTGGACGCCGGCGAGCCGGCGGCACCGTTTCTATGTCGGCGTCTCGACGAGCGACAGCGAGATGCTGCTCGGGACCTTCCGCTGCGCGCCGCCGCACTTTCTGCCCCCTCTGATTCCCGACGCGCTCTACCATCCCGTCAAGGAGAGGCGCGTGCCGAATATGGGCGACCTGCTCAAGATGCGCCAGCGCGCCCGCCTGCTCCTGTCGCCCCGTATTGCGTGGGCCTTGCTCTCGGCGTACGCGCGAGCCCTGTTCTAGGTCCATCGACCCGCGCCATGGGCCCCCCGGCCCAGGCGGGCAGGGCGCCCGCCCGCTACCCTTAAGTCATGAACAGACGACACCACAAGTCGGGTCTTGCTCTGGGCGAAGTGCGTCAGCCGGACGAGTCGTGGCGCGAAAAGAGCCTTCCGCCGGGGACCAAGATTCTCGTGGTGGAGGACGAGCCCGAACTGCGGGCCGCGCTTAAGCGCATCTTCGCCCGCTACGACTGCCAGGTGTTCGAGGCCGGCGACGGCGAGTCGGCCCTGGCGCTCGCCCTCCAGCATCACCCCCATGTGGTCGTCAGCGACTTCGAGATGCCGTTCATGAACGGATTCGAGCTCGTGCGCCGCATGCGCCACCACGAGGCGCTTCACGGCGTGCCCGTCATGATGCTCACGGGCAGCCCGCGCGCTTTCAATCTCGCCG